>CAYFPW010000015.1:0-15484 GCA_964345055.1 uncultured Steroidobacteraceae bacterium
TTGCGGCCATGAAGATCAGTGGACTGCACAATGCAGCCAATGCGCTGGCATGCATCGCACTGGCCGATGCCTTGCAGCTGCCGCGCGCGGCGACTGTCGCTGAACTGCAGGAATTCACGGGTCTCCCGCATCGTACGCAGTGGGTGGCGGAGCGTCGTGGGGTGCGTTACATCGATGACTCGAAGGGCACCAATGTCGGCGCCACGATGGCTGCGGTCGCGGGACTGCCCGGACCTCTGGTGCTCATCGCCGGCGGCGACGGCAAGGGCCAGGACTTCGCGCCGCTCGCTCCGGTGCTCCGTGACAAGGTCCGCCATGTCGTGCTGATCGGCCGCGATGCGCGAATCGTCGGGCGCGCGCTGGCTGGTGTCTGTCCGCAAAGCCATGCTGAGTCATTGCCCGAGGCGGTTGAGGCCGCTGCGGCAGTCGCGGTGGTCGGTGACACGGTCTTGTTATCACCGGCCTGCGCCAGTCTCGATATGTTCCGCGACTATACGCATCGCGGCGCGGTGTTCGCTGCCGCCGCAAAGGGGCTGCCGCAATGAGCAGTCTGGAATGGTCGCCGACCGGTGCAACGCGCGGTGGTCTGCGGATCGACGGCGTCTTCCTGATGCTGGTGGCCGCTATCGTGCTGCTGGGTCTAGTGATGGTGGGCTCGGCGTCGATCAACATGTCGAGCAAGGAGACTGGTCAGCCGTTCGGCTACCTCGAAAAGCAATTGTTCCTAGTGCTGGCTGGGAGTATTGGCGCTGCGCTGATTGCCATGATCCCGATCGCGTGGCTCGAGAAGCACGCCTTCAAGTTGCTGGTGATCGCCGGTACGTTGCTGCTGCTGGTACTGATCCCCGGGCTGGGGATGCGTATCAACGGCGCCAGCCGCTGGCTCCGTCTCCCCGGGTTCGGCTTTCAGGTATCCGAAGCGGCCCGTGTGCTGACTCTGATCTATCTGGCTTCGTATTGCGTGCGTTTCGAGGAGGATCTGCGCACCGGTCCAGGCGCCTTCATGCGCGCGCTTGGCATGCTGTCGCTGCTCAGTGCACTGCTGCTGCTGGAACCCGATTTCGGTGCTGCCACCGTGCTGCTGGTCACCGGCTTCGGTTTGCTGTTTCTCGCCGGTTCGCAGCTGCGCTGGGTGCTGGCCGCGCTGGCGCTGGGTGTGCTCGGGTTGGTGGGTCTGGTGCTCATTTCGAGCTACCGCATGCGACGCCTGAAGACGTTTCTCGACCCTTGGGCCGACCCGCTCAAGGACGGCTTCCAGCTCACGCAGTCACTGATCGCTATCGGTCGCGGCGAGTGGTTCGGTGTCGGACTCGGAGCCAGTGTGCAGAAGCTGTTCTACCTGCCTGAGGCGCACAACGACTTCCTGTTCGCGGTACTTGCCGAGGAATTGGGTCTGATCGGCGTGCTGGTCACGATCGGTTTGTTCCTTGCTCTGGCGCTGCGTGTGCTGCTG
Source organism: uncultured Steroidobacteraceae bacterium (assembly GCA_964345055.1). Classification (GTDB taxonomy): domain Bacteria; phylum Pseudomonadota; class Gammaproteobacteria; order Steroidobacterales; family Steroidobacteraceae; genus FEN-1191. The sequence continues at coordinate 1,454 of CAYFPW010000015.1, forward strand.
CTGGCACGGCGCGCACAGCAGGTTGGCCTGAAGTTTCACAGTTATCTGGCTGCGGGTTTCGGTCTGTGGCTTGGGGTGCAGGCCTTCGTCAACATGGGCGTCAATATGGGCGTGTTGCCGACCAAGGGTCTGACATTGCCGCTGATGAGCTATGGTCGCAGCAGCCTGATTGTCACGCTGTGCTGGATCGGTCTGATCCTGCGTGTTCACCACGAGGTTGCAGCCGGCGGTCGCAGCCCAAAGCGGGGTGCCCACGCATGAGTGCCCCGGTGGTCTTGATCATGGCAGGTGGCACCGGTGGCCATGTATTCCCAGCGCTCGCGCTGGCGCGAGCACTGCGTGCCCGTTCATGGCAGGTCGTCTGGTTGGGCTCGCGCCGCGGTATCGAGGCGCGTCTGGTGCCAGCGGAAGGCATTCCAATCGAGTGGCTGACCATTGGCGGCCTGCGCGGCAAAGGCGTGCTCACTCTGCTGTGGGCGCCATTTCGTCTGGCCCGCGCGCTGTTGGAGGCCATCGCCATCGTGCGGCGCCATCGGCCTGACGTTGTCGTGGGTCTGGGTGGATTCGTCTCCGGTCCTGGCGGCGTCGCAGCTTGGTTGTTGCGCAGGCCGCTGGTGATCCACGAACAGAATGCCGTGGCGGGCTTCACCAACCGCTGTCTGGCAGTGATGGCCAGACGCGTGCTGGCCGCTTTCCCGCAGGCTTTCGCAGCGCATGTTGGCGCGGAAGTAACCGGCAATCCAGTGCGCGCTGAGATCGCCGCATTGCCACCGCCACCGACGCGCTTCGCAACGCGACGTGGGCCCATCCGCGTGCTGGTGATTGGCGGTAGTCAGGGGGCGCTCAAGCTCAACAACGTGGTGCCCCGCGCTTTGGCTTTGGTCAGTCGCGAGGCGTCGCTCGAAGTGCGTCATCAATCCGGTGAACGGTGGTTGGCGCAGGCCGAGCATTGCTATCGCGAGGTCGCCGTCGCCGCACGCGTTACGTCGTTCATCGACGATATGGCCGAGGCCTATGCATGGGCGGACCTCGTAGTCTGTCGTGCCGGCGCACTGACGGTTTCCGAACTGGCGGCAGCCGGCGTTGCTGCGCTGTTCATCCCGTTCGCTGCGGCGGTCGACGATCACCAGACACACAACGCGCAGTGGCTCGTGGACGAAGGGGCGGCCTGCATGATCAGTGAGGCGGAGCTGACGGCCGAGCGACTGGCCAGTGCACTCATGCCGCTTTGTCAGGGTCGCGGGCGCCTGCTGGCGATGGCTGAACGAGCGCGCCTGATGGCGCGGCCACTGGCCACCGAAGCATTGGCGGATGCCTGTGAATCGTGCTTGAGGGAAGCGGCATGAACCAGCGTATGCGCCGCATCAACACCATCCACTTCGTCGGTATCGGCGGTAGCGGCATGGGCGGCATTGCTGAAGTGTTGCTCAATCTCGGCTATCAGGTGCAGGGCTCGGACCTGAAGCCCAACGCCGTCACCGATCATTTGCAGCGTATGGGTGCGCGCATCGCGTTTGGTCATCGCGCCGAGAATGCCGCCGGTGCCGATGTCGTCGTGGTCTCCACAGCCGTGGCGTCTGACAACCCTGAGGTCATGGCCGCGCACGAGCATCGCGTACCGGTGGTGCCGCGTGCCGAGATGCTGGGTGAACTCATGCGTTTCCGCCAATCGATTGCGGTGGCGGGTACGCACGGCAAGACCACCACAACCAGCCTGGTAGCCAGCGTGCTGGCTGAAGGTGGAGAAGATCCAACCTTCGTGATCGGAGGACGCTTAAAGAGCGCCGGTACCAATGCACGACTGGGCGCTGGTCGTTATCTGGTCGCCGAGGCTGATGAGAGCGATGCCTCGTTCCTGCGTCTGCAGCCAATGATCGCCATCGTCACCAATATCGACAACGATCATCTCGGCACGCATGGCGGCGATTTCGACAAGCTGTGCCAGAGTTTCGTCAGCTTTCTCCATAACCTTCCGTTCTACGGTCTGGCCGTGCTGTGTCGGGACGATGAGCACGTACGTCGTATCGAGCCGCAGGTGGGTCGTCCGATTGTGACTTACGGACTTGCCGCGGATGCCGATGTGCGCGCCATTGATATCGTGCGTGACGGCCAGCACACGCACTTTAAAGTCGTGCGCCCGGGTCTGCCCAAGCCGCTGGAAATCACTCTGAATCTGCCAGGGCTGCACAACGTGCGCAATGCGCTTGCTGCCATCAGCGTGGCCACGGAGTTGCAGATCGACGACGCTGCCATTGCGCGCGCTCTGGCTGGCTTTCAGGGCATCGACCGTCGCATGCAGTTCATCGCCGATGTGCAGACGCCAGCCGGTCGCATCAGCATTGTCGATGATTACGGGCACCATCCAACCGAATTGGCTGCGACTATGGATGGTTTGCGCCAGGCTTATCCCGGACGTCGTCTGGTACTCGCTTTCCAGCCGCACCGCTATACGCGCACCCGTGACCTGCTCGATGACTTTGCCATCGTGCTGTCCGGCGCCGACGTGTTGCTGGTCACTGAGGTGTACGCCGCTGGCGAGACGCCCATCAAGGGTGCCGACGGACGTGCTATCTGCCGTGCTGTGCGCAGCCGCGGCAAGATCGAGCCGGTTTTCGTCGGTGCGGTAGAAGAACTGGACAAGGTGCTGAAAGATCTGGTGCGCGATGGTGATCTGGTGGTCACGATGGGTGCGGGTCATATCGGCGCGATCGCGCACGAACTGCCGGCCCGCCTGACGGGTGCGGCCGATCCCCGGTGGGGGCACCGATGAATCCGCTGCAGTCGCAGGAATTCAGCGCGCGCATCCAATGCAACGAGCCGATGTCGCGTCACACCTCATGGCGCGTCGGTGGCCCTGCGGACTACTTTTATGAGCCGCGCGATCGCGATGACCTCAGTGCCTTCCTGCGTGGGTTGCCGCAGGAGACGTCGGTGTATTGGGTCGGCCTGGGCAGCAATCTGCTGGTTCGCGATGGCGGGCTCCGTGGCGTCGTGATCTCGATGCAGGGCGCATTCACGCGGCTCGAACAGCGCGGCCCGACGAGCGTCTATTGCGAATGCAGCGTGCCATGTACACGTCTGGCGCGTCAGGCAACGCAATGGAACATGGCTGAGGGCGAGTTCTTCGCCGGTATTCCCGGCACGCTGGGTGGTGCGCTGGCGATGAACGCTGGTGCCTACGGTGGCGAGACCTGGAAGCATGTGGTCAGCGTCGAAGTGATCGATCGCAGCGGCGTGTGCCGTGTGCGGTCTGCGGCCGAGTACCAGCCCGGCTATCGTCACGTGCAGCGTCCGGCGAGCGACGAATGGTTTCTCGCTGCGGAACTGCAGTTTGGCGTCCAGTCTGCCGGTGACCGCGAGCGCGTCCGCCAGCTCAGTGCGCGGCGCAAGGCTACGCAGCCCCTCGGTGAGTGGAGCTGCGGCTCGGTGTTCACCAATCCACCGGGTGATCATGCCGCGCGACTCATCGAGGCTGCAGGCCTCAAGGGTTGCCGTATCGGCGACGCGGTGGTGTCTACCAAGCACGCGAATTTCATTATCAACGATGGAGCGGCCAGTGCTGCACAGCTCGAGCAGTTGATCCTGCATGTGCAGGCCACTGTCGAGCGGGTGCACGGTGTGAAGCTCATTCCGGAGGTCAGGATTGTGGGAGAGGCGCTGTAATGAGACTGCGCTATGACAGCCGCTCGGCGCGCCGTGTAGCACAGCCCGCGGAATTCGGTCGGGTGGTGGTGCTGCTGGGCGGTACTTCGAGCGAGCGCGAGATTTCGCTGCTGACGGGTCAAGCGGTGCTGGCTGCCTTGCAGCGGCGCGGCGTGCAGGCCGAGGTCTTTGATCCGGCATCGCGACCGCTCTCGGATCTGCAATCCATGGGCTGCGAGCGTGTCTGGATCGCGTTGCACGGCCCGGGTGGAGAAGATGGCACATTGCAGGGTGCGCTGGAGTTCATGGGTATCCCTTACACCGGCAGCGGTGTCATGGGATCCGCCATCGGCATGGATAAATTACGCACAAAGCGCCTGGCCCAATCCGTGGCCGTGCCGACGGCGGACTTTGTCGTTCTGCGCGGGCCGGATGATCTGCAGGTGGCAGTCGAAAGACTGGGCCTGCCCCTGATCGTCAAGCCTGCCAGCCAGGGTTCCAGCGTGGGCATGACGCGGGTGACGGAAGCGGGGCAGATGCACGCTGCGTGGGAAGCGGCCACCCGTCATGAGCGTCTGGCCTTTGCCGAGCCATGGATCACGGGCGGTGAATACACGGTCGCCATCCTGCAGGGTCGCGCATTGCCGGCGATCCGTATCCAGCCTGCGCGTGATTTTTACGACTACGAAGCCAAGTATCTGCGCGACGATACGAAGTATCTCTGTCCGTCCGGTCTTCCGCAGGCCGCCGAGGCGCATCTGGCCAAGCTCGCACTCGCAGCGTTCGAGGCCTGCGGCGCTGAGGGCTGGGGACGTGCTGACTTCATGATGGATCGCGCCGGTCGCCCGCAACTGCTCGAGATCAACACCGTACCGGGCATGACCGACCACAGTCTGGTGCCCATGGCAGCGCGCGCTGCCGGTATCGATTTCGATGAGCTCGTCTGGCAGGTTCTCGAAACGAGTCTGGTGAGGACGCCATGCTGATCGGCCGGCGCAGCAACCGTCGTCGTGATGAGAAGAGCCGCTGGCAGCTGCCGGCTCTGCCATGGCGTCGCATTGGCGTTGCTGTCGCAAGCCTGCTGGTGCTGGGCGTTGCGCTCGGCACCCTTGGGTGGCTGCTCAACCGTCCGATCGAGAAGGTCAACGTGGCAGGCAGTTTTCAGCGCGTCTCGCCGCTCGACATCGAAAAGCTAGCGCGACGGCGCGTGGTGGGCGCGGGACTGGTCGGCGTGAATCTGTCCGCGGTGCGCGCTGAACTGCGGCAGTTGCCGTGGGTGGATGATGTCAGCGTTGCGCGCCAGTGGCCGAGCGGTCTGCTGGTGCAAGTTCGTGAGCAAACACCGGTTGCCCGCTGGAATGAAACCCAGCTGGTCAATATGCGCGGCCTACTCTTTACCAGCGAACCGCGCTTCATTCCGAACGAGCTGCCGCAGCTGCGCGGCCCGCAGGGAACCGACGGCGAGGTGATCAACCGCTATCAGGCGATGCAGGGACACATGGCCGAGGTTGGCATGCGCCTGGTGTCGCTGGAGCTGGACGCGCGCGGGGCATGGCAGTTTGCCCTCGACAATGGCGTCAAGGTGCGCCTCGGTCGCCGCCAGATCGACGAGCGCGCCCAGCGTTTCATCACAATGGTTCTTCCTTGGCTGACAGCGCGAGTTGCGCAAGTTGGCTACATCGACATGCGTTACACCAATGGCTTTGCAGTCGGCTGGCGCAGCGGCGCGCAGCTGGCGGGCAACGCCCCTCGCAAGGACACCACACCGGATGGCTAAGCGTACAGATCGGAAAATTATTGTTGGGCTCGACATCGGCACCTCTAAGGTCGTGGCGCTGGTCGGCGAGCAGAGTGCCGATGGCAGCATCGAGACCATCGGTTTCGGCTCGCAGCCATCGCGGGGACTTAAGAAGGGCGTGGTGGTCAACATCGAATCCACCGTGCAGTCCATCCAGCGTGCCGTCGAGGAAGCGGAGCTGATGGCTGGCGTGGAAATCAATGCGGTTTACGCCGGAATCGCTGGTAGTCACATCCGCAGCCTGAATTCACATGGCGTGGTCGCGATCCGTGATCGTGAGGTTTCCCAGCACGATGTCGATCATGTGATCGAAGCCGCAAAGGCGGTCGCCATTCCGGCTGATCAGCGCATTCTGCATGTGCTGCCGCAGGAATTCGTCATCGACGGGCAGGAAGGTATCCGCGACCCGATCGGCATGTCGGGTGTGCGTCTGGAAGCGAAAGTGCACATCGTCACGTGCGCCGACAGTGCCGCGCAGAATATCGTCAAGTGCGTGCAGCGCTGCGGGCTGGAAGTTGAGGACATCGTGCTCGAGCAGCTGGCCTCAAGCTTTGCCTGCCTCACCGATGACGAGCGTGAGTTGGGCGTCTGCATCGTCGATGTCGGCGGCGGCACCACTGACCTTGCCGTTTTCTCGGGTGGCGCCATCCGGCACACCGCCGTGTTGCCCATCGCAGGCGATCAGGTCACCAACGACATCGCGGTCTCGATGCGCACTCCGACTCAGTACGCGGAGGACATCAAGCTGCGTCATGCCTGTGCGCTGTCACAGCTGACCAATCCGGATGAAACCATCGAGGTGCCTGGCGTCGGCGACCGGCCGGCGCGCCGGCTGGCGCGCCAGACACTGGCCGAAGTCGTTGAGCCGCGCTACGAGGAGCTCTTCAACCTGGTGCGCGATGAACTGCGTCGCAGTGGCTTCGAGGAAGTGGTTGCTTCGGGACTGGTGCTGACGGGTGGCAGCTCGCGCATGGAAGGCGCGATCGAACTGGCAGAGGAGATTTTCCACATGCCGGTGCGGCTGGGGCTGCCGCAGGGCGTCAAGGGGCTGGCCGAGGTGGTCAGCAGCCCGGTGTATTCGACGGCCGTCGGTCTGCTGCTGTACGCCCGCGAGAATTCTGCGCCGCCGACTCGTGCAGCAGTGCTCGGGTCAGGGGTCAACGGTGCCATTGCCCGCATCAAGGGCTGGTTTCAAGGTGGTTTTTGAGTTTCGGAAATCGGGTCAACCAATCTAATGGGAGCTGACAGCTATGTTTGAACTAGTGGATGCATACAGCCAAAGTGCCGTGATCAAGGTGCTCGGCGTGGGCGGCGGCGGCGGCAATGCCGTTGCGCATATGGTGGCCGCAGGCATCGATGGTGTGGATTTCCTCTGCATCAACACCGATGCCCAGGCGCTCAAATCATCGAAGGTGAAGACCTCGATGCAGATCGGCAGCGGCATCACCAAGGGTCTGGGTGCCGGCGCCAATCCTGAAGTCGGTCGTCAGGCTGCGATCGAGGATCGCGAACGCATCGTCGAAATGATTAGCGGGTGCGATCTGCTGTTCATCACTGCCGGCATGGGTGGTGGCACAGGCACCGGCGCGGCGCCGGTCGTGGCGCAGGTGGCGCGTGAGCTCGGTATCCTCACCGTTGCGGTGGTGACCAAGCCCTTCAACATGGAAGGCAACAAGCGTTCGCTGGTGGCCGAGCAGGGTCTCGCCGAGCTGTCGAAGCACGTCGATTCGCTGATCACGATCCCCAACCAGAAGTTGCTGACGGTGCTGGGTGCGACCACCTCGCTTCTGGATGCCTTCAAGTCTGCCAACCAGGTGTTGCAGGGTGCCGTGCAGGGCATCGCCGAACTGATCACGCGTCCCGGCCTAATCAACGTCGACTTCGCTGACGTGCGCGCGGTGATGAGCGAGACCGGCCTGGCGATGATGGGCAGCGGCTCGGCGAGCGGTGAGAACCGTGCCCGCCTGGCGGCTGAAGCAGCCGTGGCCTCGCCACTTTTGGAAGACATCAATCTGCAGGGCGCGCGCGGCATCCTAGTGAATGTCACCGCCGGTCTGGATCTAGCCATTGGCGAGTTCGAGGAAGTCGGTCGCATCGTCAAGGGTTTCGCCTCCGATGACGCCACGGTGGTGGTGGGTACCGTGATCGATCCTGAAATGAGCAATGAAGTCCGCGTGACCGTTGTGGCCACTGGCCTCAAGGCGAATGTTGAGCAGACCCGCAGTGTCCGTAATGAAGCTGCTGCAACGGCTGCCGCTGCACCGCGCATCAGCGTGGTCAGGCGCCCGGCCCCGGCGGCGCCGGATTATCAGGACCTGGAGCGGCCGGCCGTGATTCGTCGGCAGGCTGTGGGCGATGGGCTCCGTGTGCCGGATATGCCTTCAGAGGAAATGCTCGATATCCCGGCGTTTCTGCGCCGGCAGGCGGATTGAGCCTGACAGGTTCAAGGCTCCCGATCTGACCCGAAACTCCGGCTGTGACCACCGCGGCGCCTTGGCGCCGCGGTGGCACGGCTGTTAAGGTAACGAAATGGTTGGACAACGTACGCTACGCAATTCTCTTCGCGCCTCCGGCGTAGGGCTGCACTCCGGTCGCAAGGTGCTGATGACGGTCAGGCCTGCCCCGGCCGATACCGGAATCGTTTTCGTCCGCACTGACCTGAATCCGCCAGTGCGAATCGTGGCGCGTGCCGGACTGGTGGGCGAGACCACGCTAGGCACCACACTGGTCGAGGGCGGCGTGCGAGTCGCCACCATCGAGCATTTGCTCTCAGCGTTTGCTGGTCTTGGCATCGACAACGCCATCGTGGAGCTTGACGCTCCCGAAGTACCGATCATGGACGGCAGCGCGGGACCTTTCGTGTTCCTGCTGCAATCAGCTGGCATCGAAGAGCTGGCGAAACCGAAGACATTCATTCGCGTGAAAAAGCCCGTACGTGTCACGGACGGTGACAAGTGGGCGCAGTTCGATGTTTTCGAGGGCTTCAAGGTCAACTTCGAGATCGAATTCGACCACCCGCTGTTCCGGCGTCACCTGCAGCGCGCCTCGATGGATTTTTCGACCACGACCTTCCTCCGTGAGATCAGCCGGGCTCGGACTTTCGGTTTCATGCGCGACATCGAAACGCTCCGGGCCCACAATCTGGCCTTGGGCGGCACACTTGATAACGCCATCGTTCTGGACGACAAAGGCGTCATGAATGAGGACGGTCTGCGCTACGAAGACGAGTTCGTGAAGCACAAGATCCTCGATGCCATCGGCGATCTCTACCTGCTCGGACACAGCCTGATCGGCGAGTTCTCGGGCCACAAGTCGGGTCACGGTCTCAACAACCGGCTGCTCCGCACGCTGCTGGCCGATCCCACCGCCTGGGAAGAAGTGGTGTTCGAACGCCCGGAACACGCCCCAATCGCCTATGTGCACGTACCGCCTTTGGCGGTTGCCAACGGCTGATCCGCTCGCCGCTGAGGCGGGCGGGGAACTCAGCTCTTGCCCACGCGCAGGGTGATCCGGCCGATTTCCGGCCATTGCCGCTGTAATTCCGGCAGCGCCGCGGCCAGCGCATAGCGCAGCCGGCCACTCCAGACCGCCCCGTCGGCCGTGATCAGCAGCTCCGTCCGCTGCAGGCTGGCGGATCGCACATGGGGGGCCAGTTCGGGGGGTAAAGCGGCCCGAACATTTTCCGTAAGTCTTTGTTTTTCTTGTTCCTGGCCCGCTCTGGCCGCCAGCGCCGGCTGGCGCTGCAACAGCAGATCGAGCGCCTGTGACACGGGCTTGGCACTGGCACGGGAGCGGGCGGCGCGCCCCGGAGGCGGGGTCCTGGCCGTTGGCTTGTCACGGCTGGGCTTGTTCGGCATAGTGGAAGGCTCCCATGAACCTGATCTTCGTCACACGTCGCGACGGCAAGGCGCGGCACCTGCATCTTACGCATCCGCTGACCTTGGCGGTGTGCGTCAGTATCGTGCTGGTGCTGCTCGGCGGCGTTTTCTGGATCGGTTCGTGCGTCGGCGCCGTGCGGGCCGACCGGGCATGGATTGCTCGCCTGGCCCCGGACGTCAATACACAGCAGGCAGGCGCGGAAATGTCCAAGGCCTCGCTGCAGGATCGTGTCGATGCCCTGGCGCTGCGTCTGGGTACCTTGAGTGCCAACCTAGTGCGTCTCAATGCGTTGGGCAAGCGGCTGGCCCAGCTGGCCAATATCAAAAGTAACGAATTCAATTTCGATGCCGATCCGCCGCGAGGCGGTCCCGAAGAGGCTGGTGCGGGTCGCAGTGCTGACCTGTCGGAAATCGATGGGCACCTGTCTGGGCTGCAGCGTCTGGTCGACTTCCGCGGCGCCCAGCTGGCCGCCCTTGAGACCGTACTGCTGGGTAAACAGTTGAGTGCCAACATTGTTCCGGCGGGGCGCCCTGTCAGCGAGGGCTATGTTTCGTCGGCCTTCGGCGAGCGAATGGATCCTTTCAACGGCGAGGAAGCCTTCCATAAAGGTGTCGACTTCGCTGCTTCCGCCGGCGCATCGGTTTTGGCCGTTGCCACGGGTGTGGTGACCTGGTCGGGTGTACGGGACGGCTTCGGTATCTTGGTGGAAGTGGCGCACGGCGATGGTCTGGTGACGCGCTATGCACACAATTCGCGTGCACTGGTCAACGCCGGGGACATTGTGCAGCGTGGCCAGCCCATCGCGGTTGTCGGTTCCACGGGGCGTTCCACCGGCACTCACGTCCACTTCGAAGTTCTCAGGAACTCCGTCGCCGTCAACCCGATGAACTACATTGGGCGGTGAGCAAAGCTCAACGCCGCGCGCGGCGAGCCGCTGAATCATTGGCGCGATCTGGCTCGCCATCCCTACAATAAACGGTTTGGGAACCCGCCAGACTGGCCCAAAGTGCCAGATACCGCAGGTTTTCGCATTCATGAGGAGCGGCTGTGTTCAAGGCGTTGACCCGGGTGTTCGGCAGTCGCAACGAGCGGCTGGTGCGCGGTTACAACCGCTATGTGCGCGCCGCTGCCGCGCTCGAGGAATCATTCAAGGCGCTCTCGGATGATGCGCTTCGCGCCAAGACCGAAGAATTCCGTGCTCAGCTGAAGTCCGGCGCCACGCTGGAACAGTTGTTGCCCGCAGCGTTCGCAGCAGTCCGCGAAGCAGCGCGGCGTACCCTCGGGATGCGTCACTTCGACGTGCAGTTGATCGGCGGTGCGGTGCTGAACGATGGGCGCATCGCCGAGATGCGAACCGGCGAAGGCAAGACGCTGGTGGCCACGCTGGCCGCTTACCTCAACGCGCTGCCCGGCGAAGGCGTGCACGTGGTGACGGTCAACGAATATCTGGCGCAGCGCGATGCAGACTGGATGGCGCCGGTGTATCGCTTCCTCGGCCTGACCGTTGGCGTGATCCGCAGCCAGCAGGAGACGCGCGAGAAGCAGGCCGCCTATCAGTGCGATATCACCTACGGTACCAACAACGAATTCGGCTTCGACTACCTGCGTGACAACCTGACCTTCCGTCTCGAGGACCGGGTGCAGCGGCCGCTGGCCTACGCCATTGTCGACGAAGTCGACTCGATCCTGATTGATGAAGCGCGCACCCCGCTGATCATCTCCGGTCCGGCTGAAGGCGGTACCGAGATCTACGAGCGTATCGACGCGCTGGTGCCGCAGCTGTCCCGTCAAAAAGAAGAGGATGGTCCGGGCGATTACTCGGTCGACGAGAAGGGCAAGCAGGTCCATATCACCGAGGCGGGCCACGAGCGAGTCGAGCAGTTGATGGCCGAAGTCGGGCTGCTGCGCGAGGGCGAGAGCCTGTACGACGCCGCCAACATCCGCCTGATGCATCACCTCAACGCCGCCCTGCGTGCGCATGCGCTGTACAAGCGTGATGTCGAGTACATCGTGCGCAACGGCGAAGTGATCATTGTCGACGAATTCACCGGCCGCACCATGATCGGCCGGCGCTGGTCTGAAGGTCTGCATCAGGCCGTCGAGGCCAAGGAGCGCGTGCGCGTTCGCGAGGAGAACCAGACGGTCGCCTCGATCACCTTCCAGAATTATTTTCGCATCTACCGCAAGCTCTCCGGTATGACCGGTACGGCGGACACTGAGGCGCCGGAATTCCTGCAGATCTACGGCCTGGAAGTGGTCGTGATTCCGACGCATCGACCCATGATCCGCAAGGACAGCGCCGATTTCGTCTACCTCACGCAGAAAGACAAATTCGACGCCATTCTGGCCGACATTCGCGACTGCGTGGAGCGCTCGCAGCCGGTGCTGGTGGGTACCACGTCCATCGAGACCTCAGAGCTATTGGCCGGCATGCTGCGTTCAGCGGGCATTCCCCATGAAGTGCTGAATGCTAAGCAGCACGAGCGCGAGGCCCACATCGTTGCGCAGGCCGGTCGTCCGGGTGCGGTCACCATCGCTACCAATATGGCAGGTCGCGGCACCGACATCGTCCTGGGTGGCAATCTCGAAGTCGAATTGCACAGCTTGGGCGAAGCCGCGGACGATGCCGCGCGCGCAGCGGCGCGCAGCGCATGGCAACAGCGTCATGATCAGGTGCTGGCCGCTGGCGGCTTACACATCATCGGCACCGAGCGCCACGAGTCGCGGCGTATCGACAACCAGTTGCGTGGCCGCTCGGGGCGCCAGGGTGATCCGGGCTCGAGCCGCTTCTATCTGTCGATGGAAGACACCCTGATGCGCATCTTCGGCGATCCAGCGCGTACCAAGCGCCTGCTGCAGATGGCTGGCATGAAGGAAGGCGAGGTCATTGAGAGCGGCATGCTGTCGCGTCAGATCGAGAAGGCGCAGCGCAAGGTCGAATCGCATAACTTCGACATCCGCAAGCAGCTGCTGACCTTCGACGATGTGGCCAATGACCAGCGCAAGGTCATCTACAGCCAGCGCACCGAAATTCTCGGCACCGAAGATCTCAGCGGGCCGATCCGCGGGATGTTCGGCGACGCCCTCAAGAGTCTTCTCGACAATCACATCGCAGCCCATGCGTTGCCGGCAGACTGGGATCTGCAGGGTCTGCGCAGCGCGCTGCAGCGCGATTTCGCGCTCGACCTGCCGTTGCAGGAATGGCTGACGGCGGAGCCGGAGGTCGAAGAGCAGGCGTTCCGCGAACGCGTACTGGAAGCCGTGCTGGCGAACTATGACGAGCGCGTGCAGCGCTACGGTGTTCCCGTCATGCGTCAGGTGGAGCGACAGCTCCTGCTCTCCACGCTTGATCATCAATGGCGCGACCATCTGGCGGCCATGGACTACCTCCGTCAGGGCATTCATCTGCGCGGCTATGCGCAGAAGGACTACCGCTACGAGTACAAGCGTGAGGCCTTTGAGATGTTCTCCGCGCTGCTGGAGCGTGTGAAGTACGAAGTGGTGTCTGCGCTGGCGCGTGTCGAGTTGCGGACCCAGGAGCAGGTCGAACGCGAAGAGGCTGAGCGGCGCGAGCGTTTGATGCATCAGTTGCAGGCGCAACATGCTGAGGCACTGTCGGCCCTCGAGGCGCAGGGTGAGGGCGGACAGAGTGATGTGGAGCCCTCGGGTACCGAGCGTGCTCCGCAGAGCGCACCCGTCGGCGCGAAGCAGTCTGCCGGCGTGCCGTTGCGGCGCAATCCTCTGGCGGAAATCGCTGCGGAGGCGACATTCGTGCGCGGTGATCGCAAGGTCGGTCGCAACGAGCCGTGCCCCTGTGGCTCCGGCCGCAAATACAAGCACTGCCACGGCACGCTTTCTGACGACTGATACGCCGGCACTGGACGTGGTTGCGGCCGTGCTCCATGACGGCGCCGGTCGCGTTCTGGTCACACAGCGACCGATCGGTAAGCCGCTGGCCGGTTTTTGGGAATTCCCGGGCGGCAAACTCGAAAGCGGCGAGAGCCAGGTGCAGTGTCTGGTGCGCGAGTTGCACGAAGAGCTGGGTGTCGAGGTGCTGCCTCGCGACTGCACGCCGCTGATGCAACTGGAACACCGCTATCCGGAACGCCTCGTGAGGCTGCATGTGTGGAACATCTCGCAGCATTCCGGCAGCCCCATGGGCTGCGAGGGGCAGGCGCTGCGCTGGCTAGCCCCGACAGAACTCGGTTCGGTGCCGTTGCTCCCCGCCGATGATCCCATCGTCAAATGCCTGCTGGATGGAGCGGGCGCCGGTACAATGAAAGCCTGAAATTCAAAAGGGTGATGTCATCATGGCGCAGGAAATGGGTCTCCCGGACGTTCAGCTCGACCGCAACGCACTGTATCGCGAAGAGGTCTTCACAGACCGCAAAGCGGGTTCGCTCCGGCGCCTGCTGCCGGTCAGCGCGGATGGCGCCCACGACACCAGCCGCGCAACGATCTACTCCGGTCAGACGCAGTTGTTGACCCCGGGTGGTGTGTTGCCGCTCGCGTTCGACATTGACGCCCAGACCCTCGACGAGGCCATTACGAAATTCCCGGCGGCGATGCACGCTGCGCTGGAGCAGGCGATCGAGGAGGCGCGCGAATACCGCCGCGAAGCGGCTTCAAGAATCGTTGTGCCGGATGTTGCCGGTGGTGGCATTCCCGGCGGCGGGAAGATCAAGCTGCGCTGAGAGCGGATCCACGGGTTC
>CAYFPW010000016.1:0-15304 GCA_964345055.1 uncultured Steroidobacteraceae bacterium
ACGGGCCTTGCCGACGGACAGAGAGTCGGCAAGGATTCAGCACGCATTGAAGCCTCAGGGACAGTCGATGAACTGAACTGCGCCATTGGCATCCTGCTGGCCCAGCCTGGGCTCAACAGTGATATCGAGCAGTGTCTGGTGGAATGCCAGCATGAGCTCTTCGATCTGGGAAGCGAGCTGGCCATCCCGGGCAGCAGCTTCATCGGGCCGAAGCACGTCGAACGGCTCGAGGCCGCCGTCGAGCGCCTGAACAGTGAACTGCCACCGCTGAAGGAGTTCGTCCTGCCCGGCGGTGGCAGCGCTGCCGCCTCGTGTCACCTGGCGCGCGCGATCTGCCGGCGGGCGGAACGTCGTGGCTGGGCCCTGATGCGCTACGAACCGATCGGCGGTGATCTGTTGCGTTACCTCAATCGCCTGTCGGATCTGCTGTTCGTCATGGCGCGAGTGCTGGCACGCGCCAGCATTGGCACCGAGGTTCTGTGGCGGCGCGACCGCTAAACTCGCACGGGAGCCGGATGAGATCGCACGGTGGTCGTTTGCGAAGCCAGTACCTTTACGCCACCCTGCTCGCCCTGCTCATCGCGGCTCTGCCTACAGCGGCGCAGCAACCCTCACGCTGGCCAGACACCTTTGTCGCTCGACTCGAGTTGCTGACGCTCATCCAGACACTCAACGCAGACCTGCTGGCCAGCCGCAGCGCAACACGTACGCTGGAAAGCTGGTGCGAGACGCACCGACTGGCTCCCGAGCCACGCCTGGTGGCGCAGCCGGTCGCAGACGTCTTCGTGGCACCGACCGCGGAGCAGCGCGCGCGACTCAGGGTGAGCGATCACACCACAGTGAAATATCGGCGCGTGCAGCTCCGCTGCGGGACGCATGTGCTGTCGGTGGCTGAAAACTGGTATGTCCCCGAGCGACTGACACCGGAGATGAACCGACTGCTGGAGAACACAACCACGCCTTTCGGCAAGGCCGTGGAAGGTCTGGAGCCGTGGCGCCAGACACTCGCCGTGCGGATGCTCTGGTCGCCGCTCCCAGCGGACTGGCATTCCGCGACAGTGCCCTACCCGTCGCATGCCGACCGTACATTGGTAATGCCGGACGCGCTGTTCGAGCATCGGGCGCTGCTGTACACGCGCGAGCAGCTGCCGTTTGCAGAGGTAGTCGAGGTCTATCAGCGCGAACTCCTCGACTTTCCGGCACCACCGCTACACTAAGCATCAGCAATGCACTTGAGTGCGATCCGACTGACGGCGAAGTCAGTCGGCTCAGTCGCGCAGCAGCTGGTTCAATCGCTGCCAGTCGAACGCTTCACCCGGATCGGTCTTGCGCCCGGGCGCGATGTCGCTGTGACCGACCACTCGGTCCCGGGCGAGCTCTGGATAGGTCGCAGCCAGTGCACGGATCAGGGCCGCGAGGGTCGCGTACTGAATGTCCTCGTAGGGGTCCAGGTCCGTGCCTTCCAGCTCGATGCCGACTGAGAAATCGTTACAGGCAGAGCGACCCTGCCAGCTGGAAACGCCCGCATGCCAAGCTCGGGTGCTGAAGGGGACGAATTGAACCACGCTGCCGTCGCGGCGCACGAGAGCGTGCGCTGACACACGCACGCCAGCGATATCAGCAAAATAGGGATGGGCACGCGCGTCGAGGTGCCCGCCGAAAAACTGCTCGACCCACGGCCCGCCGTATTCACCGGGCGGCAGGCTGATACCGTGAATAACGATCAGTTCCGGCACGACGCCAGCCGGACGCTCATCACAGTGCGTGCAGAGCACCTGACGCACGCCGCGCAGCAAGCCGGTCGCAGGATCAATTTCCATGAGAGTGCCATGATGCCAAAATGCCGGGCATGAGCGAAGCACAAACACTGGCGGCAGGCCTGAGCAATGCCACGCTGGCGGCACGCGATCTGCAGCATGTGTGGCACCCCTGCACGCAGATGCGTGACCATGAGCAGTACCCGCCGATCCCGATACACCACGGCCGCGGCCCCTGGCTGTATGACCATGACGGGCGGCGTTATCTGGATGGGATCAGCTCCTGGTGGACCAACCTGTTTGGCCATGCACACCCTGAAATCAGCGCAGCAGTCGCGAAGCAGGCCACTCAACTCGAGCACGTACTGCTCGCGGGCTTCACGCATGAACCCGCCGTGCAACTGGCCGAACAACTGGTGCGCCTCGCCCCCGCGGGGCTGACCCGCTGCTTTTACGCCGACAACGGATCAGCGGCAGTGGAAGTGGCATTAAAGATGAGCTTCCACTACTGGCAGAACCGCGGCGCGACAGCGAAGCGCCGCTTCCTCACACTCAGTAACAGTTATCACGGCGAAACACTGGGTGCGCTGGCAGTGGGCGACGTGGCGCTGTACCGGCAGATCTATCAGCCGTTGCTGCTTGATGTGATGATCGCACCCTCGCCCGATGCCTACGAGCGCGAATCAGGCCAGACGCCCGAGGCCCATGCGCGCCACAAGTTTCTGGCCATGGAAGCGCTGCTGCAGCGGCACGCCGGCGAGCTGGCAGCGGTGATCGTAGAACCACTGGTGCAGTGCGCCGGCAGCATGCGCATGTATCACCCTGTTTATCTACAACTGCTGCGTGACGCCTGCGATCGCCATGGCGTGCATCTGATCGCCGACGAAATCGCAGTCGGTTTTGGTCGCACGGGCACCTTGTTCGCCTGCGAGCAGGCGGGCATCCGACCCGATTTCATGTGCCTGTCAAAAGGACTGACCGGTGGGTACCTGCCGCTGTCAGCCGTACTGACCGGAGAAGAAGTCTACGCGGCGTTTTATGACGAATATGCGGCGCAGCGCGCTTTCCTGCACTCCCATAGCTACACCGGCAACCCGCTGGCCTGTGCCGCGGCACTGGCCACGCTGGCGCAGTTCGCGCGCGGCGGCGTGCTAGAGCGCAATAAACAAGTATCGGCACGCATGGCCGCACGCATCGCACCGCTGGCTGCACATCCGCACGTCGTGGACATACGTCAGTGCGGCATGATTCTGGCGGTGGAATTCGCACAGGACCGGGCCAGCCGCAAACCCTACCCCTGGCAACAGCGACGCGGCCTTGCAATGCACCGCATCGCACTGGAACGCGAGGTACTGCTGCGCCCGATCGGCAATGTGATCTATGCCATGCCCCCCTATGTACTGAGCGATGACGAGTGCGATCTGCTGGTAGACACGATGATTCACTGCGTTGAACGCGTGTGCGGAGATTGACGATGCGCCAGACTCGAATCTTTATTGACACGAGCCTGAACCGTGGTCAGGAACTGCCGTTGCCGGGTTCTGCAGCCAATCATGTGCAGCGAGTGCTGCGACTGCGAGCCGGTGCGTCGCTGGTACTTTTCAATGGTCACGGCGGGGAATACAGCGCAACCTTGCTGCGCGCCGACCGTGACGCCACCGTAGTGCGCGTGGGCGAGCACCATGCCGGCGATCGCGAATCGCCGCTGCAGCTCACGCTCCTGCAGGGCGTATCACGAGGGGAGCGCATGGACACCATCGTGCAGAAGGCCACTGAACTGGGTGTCACCCGCATCCAGCCGGTGCTGACCGAATTCAGCGTCGTCAAGCTCGATGCCGAGGCGGCTGCCAAGAAGCGCACGCACTGGCAGGCCGTCGCCATCGGCGCCTGCGAGCAATGTGGTCGAAATCGAGTGCCGGAAATCGCGGCGCCGATGGACTACGCCACGGCATTGGCGGACAGCTCATTGCAGCCGGGCCTGCGTCTGCTGCTGGCGCCTGATGCGTCGCAGTCGCTCGTCAACGCAGCCCAGGGCACAGCGCTGACGCTGCTCATCGGACCGGAAGGCGGACTGAGCGAACGCGAAGTACGACAGGCGGAACGTGTCGGGTACATGGGCTGCAGTGTGGGCCCGCGTGTGCTTCGCACGGAAACCGCGCCGCTTGCGGCACTGGCGCTGTTGCAGGGACTGCTCGGCGATCTGCTCTAACTAGTCCGTAGCGACGCTATTCTCATCAGCGATCCTGCGCCAGACAGGGATTGCCCGGCAAACTCGATACCCGGAAGGTTTTAACATATTTGTTGGTCGGGCGACTATGTTATGCAGGACACGAATTTGGCAGCCGGACACCCTCTGAGGGAGGATAATTCCCGCCCATCGCGTCTCCCCTTTCACCGGCCCAATCCCAGCAGGTCAACACCATCGTGAAGCACGCCCCGCAACTGGTGGTCGTCATGGACGACATCGCACACATCAAGTTCGAGAAAGACACTTCGCTGGTGATGTTGCTGGCCGCACAGAGTCGCGGCTACCAGCTGCACTACGCGGAACTGGCCGACCTACGGCTGCGCGACGGCGTGGCCGAAGCGCGCCTGCGGCCGCTCCGCGTACACGCCGACCCGAAGCGCTGGTTCGAGCTCGGCGAGCCGCAGGTACGGCCCCTCGGTAGCGCTGACGTGATCCTGATGCGCAAGGATCCGCCCTTTGACACCGAGTACATCTACTCCACTTATATCCTTGAGCGTGCCGAACTGGCCGGGGCTCTGGTGGTCAACCGACCGCGGGGGCTCCGCGACATCAACGAAAAAGTCTACACGGCCTGGTTCCCAGAGCTGTGCGCGCCGACATTGATCACGCGCGACATCGCGGCTATGGCCGACTTCCTCGCCGCGCAGGGCAAGGCCGTCTGCAAACCGCTGTACGGCATGGGCGGCCGATCGATATTCGTGCTGGAAGCAGGCGACAAGAATGCTCAGGTGGTATTCGAGACGCTGACCGACTATGGCCAGCACTTCGCCATGATCCAGCGCTACCTGCCAGACATCGTCACCACCGGCGACTCGCGGGTGATCCTGGTGGACGGCGAGGCCGTCCCCTACGCCTTGGCTCGCATCCCCGCCGCCGGCGACAACCGCGGCAACCTCGCCGCCGGCGCCAAAGGGGTGCCGCGACCACTGAACGAGCGGGATCGCGAGATTGCCGCCGTCATCGGGCCGAAAATGCGTGAGTTGGGCATGCTCTTTGTCGGTCTGGACGTGATCGGCGGCACGGTCACGGAAATCAACGTCACCAGTCCCACCGGTGTGCAGGAGCTGCAACGCGCCTTTGGCATCGACGTACCGGCCCTGCTGATGGACGCCATCGACCGGCGCCTGGCGCTGCGCACCTGACAGCGGGGCAATGAACGCAACGTTCGAAGCCGCGGCCTCGCGGGAACGGCTGATCACGATGCTGTTCCTCACTGCCCTGCTGCATGCCATCGTCCTGCTGGGACTGACCTTCAGTACTGAGAACCACAGCCGCACCACACCCGGCATGGAAGTACTGCTGGTCACCGAAGATCTGCCGGCTGTGGAACGCAACGACCGGGCCGCCTATGCCGCGCAGCGCTCGCAGCGCGGCGCCGGCAACACTCGCGATGCGCTCACTCGCTCGCCCTCCGCCCAAGCGGCCAGCAGCGAGGAAGATGAAACCGAGAACGCGCGTCCCGGTGAGGGCAATGTGCTGCGCACTCCTACCGATGAGCCCGAGATTCATTATTTAGGCACGCGACTGAAAGTCGCTGTGCGCCGCAACCCCCCGCGGCCCGAAAATCCGGCTGATGCCAAGACCGGCCACGGCGACGGATTGGAGCTGGTGCTGCGCGGCGATCCGGCCACTGGCCGGTGGGTCAGTCCGGACACGCGCGCACTGAAGCTGGCCCCCTATCTGGACTCCTGGCGGCGCAAGATCGAGCGACTGGGCACACTCAACTATCCTGCCAAGGCACTCCAGAGTGGCCGGCACCGCGCGCCCGTCATCGAGGTGGCACTGCGCGCGGATGGCTCACTGCAGAGCGCCGCAGTCCAGCGCGGCAGTGGCGATATCGCGCTGGATCAGGCCGCGCTGCATATCCTCCGGCTGGCCAGTCCGTTCAGCCCATTCCCTCCCGAGCTCGCGGCTCAGTACGGCAGCCTGCGATTCGCCTATCAGTGGGAATTCGAAACAGGCGGTGCGGCCGGCGGCGCCGTGAAAGCGCCTATTTTGCCGCCCGGCAACCCTTGAGCCGCCCGCCACACGCCCCCATACTGGACCCATGAGCGGCGAAAACTCCCTTGCCAACCAGCTGCTGGTGGCCATGCCATCGCTGGCCGACACAAACTTCTCCCACAGCGTCACCCTGATCTGTGAGCACAGTGAGCGCGGCGCGCTGGGCATCGTGTTGAACAAACCGCTGGGTATGAAGCTCGGCGAGGTTTTCTCACAGATGAAACTGGAAGCCAGCGATATCCGCATCGACGAGCAACCCGTGTTGCGCGGTGGCCCAGTGCACTCTGACCGCGGCTTCGTACTGCATCGGCCCGGTGGAAGCTGGGATTCGTCACATCGCGTGTCGGATCAGGTGCAGGTCACCACGTCGCGTGACGTTCTGGCTGCCATGGCACAAGGCAACGGCCCAATGGATGCCTTCATCGCGCTGGGATACGCCGCCTGGGAAGCCGGCCAACTCGAGCGTGAACTGAGCGACAACGCCTGGCTGACGGTGCCGATGGACACACGTATCGTCTATGAACTGCCCTTTGAGCAGCGCTGGGCGGCGGCGTGGCAGCTACTGGGCGTCGATACCCGTCGCGTCAGCCTGGTTGCCGGACACGCCTGAGTCGGCTTCGAGCGCAGCTCAATCCCGCTCTCGGATCAGTAGTTCATGGGCTATGCTGCGACCCCGTGTCGCCATCGTCCCCGACAGCCCGCATCGCCCTCGGACTCGACTTTGGTCTGCGCCGCATCGGCGTGGCGATTGCCGATACCCTGAGCCGCTCACCGCGCCCCCTGAGTGCTGTGGCCCACAGCGATCGCGGTCCGGACTGGTCGGCGCTCGACCGAATGATGAGTCTGCACGCTCCTCACGTGCTCGTGCTGGGCACGCCTTATAATGAAGACGGCACACCGGGACGACTGCAGGGCGCAACCGACAGGTTTGCTGAGGAGCTGCGGGCACGTTACGGTCTGCCGGTGGAACGCGTCGACGAACGTCATTCGTCGCGCGAGGCTGGCGAGCAGCTGATCGAGCAGCGCCGGAGCGGCAGCAGAAGGCGCCGAATCCAGAGCGCGGACATCGACAACCTCGCTGCGGCGATCATCCTGCAGCGCTGGCTGGCGGGCGAAGGGGAGAAAGGACTGAATGATCAACCAGCGGCGCGCTGACGGCTCTCTGCGGCACCTGACCACTCTCGACGGACTGCGCCGCGCAGAAATCGAGCAGTTGCTGGAACGCGCTTCGGCGTATGTCTGTGCACCGGGCCAGACCCCGCCGCGCAACCAGAATCTGGCCGGTGTCACCATTGGCAACCTGTTTACCGAACCCTCGACCCGCACGCGCGTGTCATTCGAGCTCGCCGGGCGGCGACTCGGCGCGGATGTAGTAAACCTCGAAGTCCAGCTGTCCTCGCGCGCCAAGGGCGAGACGATGCTCGATACCGTACACACGCTCGAATCGCTGCACTTCGACGTGTTCATCATCCGCGATTCGCAATCGGGCGTCGTCGCTCATGTCGCCACAAATGTCATGCCGCATGTCAGTGTGCTCTCGGCTGGCGAAGCCCACGTTTCACACCCGACTCAGGGGCTGCTCGATGCGCTGACTGTGCGCCAGTGCAAAGGTGATCGATTCGATCGACTGACCATTGCGATTGTCGGTGACATCCGACACTCACGCGTGGCGCGCTCGGCCTACGAGGTGTTCACGGGCCTGGGAGTCGGTGAACTGCGCCTGATTGCGCCGCCGGCCCTGATGCCAGCCGCAGAGGAATTTCCTCAGGGCCAACGCTTCACGAGCCCTGAAACCGGCCTGCCCGGCGCCGACGTGGTGATGATGCTGCGTATCCAGAAGGAGCGCATGGAGGCCGCCGCCATTCCGGACGGTGAGGAATACTTCCAGCGCTTCGGACTGACGCCGCAACGTCTGGCGCTCGCGAAACCGGACGCCATCGTCATGCACCCGCAACCGATGAATCGCGGCATTGAAATCGAATCGAGCGTGGCAGACGGACCTCAGTCCGTGATCCGCTCCCAAGTCAGTAACGGTGTCGCCGTGCGCATGGCGGTACTGGAAACCGTGGTTCGCCCCGGAGGATCCCGGACATGAGCGCCGCATCGAGTCCGCGTGCCCATCGCGGCACCATTGCCATCGAAGACGGTCGCGTCCTGAACCACGAACATCTGGCAGCCGGCCAGCATGTGCTGCGGCTCGCAGCCCCGCAGGTCGCAGCCACCGCGCAGGCCGGCAGTTTCGTGCATCTGCAGTGCCATACCGCCATCCGCATGCGCCGGCCGCTGTCGATCATGCGCGTCGATCGCGACGCAGGCTGGATCGAAGTTCTCTATAAAGTGGTTGGCCATGGTCTCGCTGAACTCGCGAAGTCCGAGACTGGCGCAACGCTCAGCGTGATGGGCCCAATCGGTCGCGGCTTCAGCACACACCCGGAGCGGCGCCGCGTACTCGCAATCGGCGGCGGCGTCGGCATCCCGCCGATGGTATTCCTCGCCAGCGAGCTGCGCGCCGACCGCCGCGCTGATTGGCAGCCACTGGTGCTGATGGGCTCCGAAATTCCATTCCCTTTCAAGGCCCGCCCGTCGCGCATCCTGGTGCCCGGCATGCCTGAAGGCAGCATTGCCTGTATGCCGCTGCTGGATGAATGGGGCGTGCCATCGCGCCTGGCCAGTCGCACCGGATTTCCGGGCTGCTTCGACGGCTTTGTCACGGAGCTGGCGCGCGAATGGCTGCGGTCACTGGATGAACGCCAGCGCCATGAAGTTGAAATCATGGCGTGCGGACCCACGCCGATGTTGCGTGCCACTGCGCAACTGGCGCGCGAATTCGATCTGCCCTGCCAAGTGTCACTGGAAGAATACATGGCCTGTGCCGTCGGCGGCTGCGCCGGGTGCGCCGTGCGCGTGAATACGGCCAACGGCCCCGCCATGAAGCGGGTCTGCGTCGATGGCCCGGTCTTCGATGCCACCTGCGTGTTTGCCGACTGAGCAGAACCGGCCAAACACACGCCCTGTCCGTGTTCTGCGCGAGGATGTCGTCATGAGCCAACCCTTCAGGCGCCGCGGTGTGGGGAGCACACTGGCCCTCTGCGCAACACTTGTCCTGCTAGGCAGCTGCACACGCAGAGCGGCGGCGCCAATGCCGGCGGGTGATGCAGGCGCACCCCTTATGGGCGTGGCGGATGTGCAGCAAAGACTGGATCGCTACGCACCGGTCGCACTCAAGGTTGATCTGTCGGGCAGCAGTGAGCGCGAACGAGCGATGCTGGCCGAACTCATGCGTGCTGCAGAGCCCATGAACACACTGTTCTGGTCGCAGTCGTGGGGAGATCCGGCTTCGCTGAGCGCGCGACTGACGGATGAAACCACCAAACGATTGAGCAGTCTGAACTTCGGGCCATGGGACCGGCTTGCCGGCAACGAGCCCTTCCTCGTCGGCGTAGGTCCCAAGCCCCCCGGCGCCAACCTATACCCCAGCGACATCACACGGGCCGAACTGGATGCGCTGCCCGAGGCCATACGGAACGATGGCTACTCGATCATCCGCCGGGGTCCGGACGGCAAGCTCGGCGCCGTGCCCTACCATATTGCCTACGAAGCGCCCCTCAAGGTGGCGGCCGACCATCTGCGCCGCGCAGCCGAATTCAGTGACGATACGCAATTTGCGGCCTACCTCAGGCTGCGCGCCACTGCGCTGGAAACAGATGATTACCAGCCCAGCGATCTGGCCTGGATGGACATGAAATCCAACCACTATGACATCGTCATCGGTGCAATCGAGGACTATGAGGACGGGCTGCTGGGCGTGCGCAAAGCCTTCGAGAGCATCGTGGTGCGCAAAGACACGACCTGGAGCGCGAAACTGAGCCGATTCATTTCTTTCCTGCCAGAACTGCAACGCGGATTGCCGGTCCCCCAGGTCTACAAGCGCGAGACGCCGGGCACTGCGTCAGATCTGAATGCCTACGATGTCTTGCTGTACGCCGGCGACGCCAATGCCGGCGGCAAAACCATTGCTATCAATCTGCCGAACGACGAAGCCGTGCAACTGCAGAAGGGAACGCGGCGACTACAGCTGAAAAACGTGATGCAGGCGAAGTTCGAAAAGATTTTGGTACCAATCGCTGATGAGCTGCTGGCAAAAGATCAGCTGGCCCATATTCGCTTCGACGCCTTCTTCGCCAATGTCATGTTCCATGAAGTCGCACACGGACTGGGCATCAAGAACACCATCGACGGCAAGAGCACGGTACGCGCCGCACTGCAGGAGCAGTACAGCGCACTCGAGGAAGCGAAGGCTGACATCCTCGGGCTGTACATGGTCACGCAGCTGCTGGGCAAGAAAGAGCTGCGCGAGACGACGCTCGCCGATCATTACGTGACCTTCGTCGCCGGCATCCTGCGCAGCGTCCGCTTCGGTACCGCCGATGCCCATGGCAAGGCCAACATGATTGAGTTCAATTATTTCGCTGACCATGGCGCCTTCGTACGCGACGACGCCACCGGTCGCTATCGCGTCGATGTGGCGCGCGCACGGGCCGCTGCTGAAATGCTCGCGGCCCGCATCCTCAAGCTCCAGGGCGATGGCGACTACACCGTGGCGAAGCGCGTGGTCACGGAAGAAGGCATAGTGCGTGTAGCGCTGCAGGGCGATCTGGCACGACTGGCCGCACGGTCAATTCCGGTTGATGTCTACTTCGAGCAGGGCACGAAGGTCCTGGGACTGGAGTGAGTGCAGGCGTCCTAGTGTGATGCCGCGCGGCTCGCCTCTTCCTTCGTGATCAGGCCTCTGGCCCGCATCGCGACTAGGCATTGATTGAGGGTCTGCATACCCACTGCGCTGCCGGTCTGGATGACCGATTGCATCTGCGCGATCTTACCCTCGCGGATCAGGTTCCGTATGGCTGGGGTGGCCACCATGATTTCATGTGCCGCGATCCGGCCACCGGCAACCTGCTTGAGCAAACTCTGCGACAGCACGGCGCTGATGGATTCCGACAGCATCGCCCGCACCATGGTCTTTTCCTCGCCAGGGAAGACATCGACGATGCGATCGATGGTCTTGGCGGCTGAACGGGTGTGCAGCGTTGCGAACACCAGATGACCGGTCTCTGCAGCCGTGAGCGCCAAACGGATGGTTGTCAGGTCGCGCAACTCACCCACCATGATGATGTCCGGATCCTCGCGGAGCGCCGAGCGCAGCGCGCTGGAAAAATCGGTCGTGTCGCGCCTGAGCTCCCGCTGGTTGATCAGGCAGCGCCTGGGCTGGTGGACGAACTCGATGGGATCCTCGATTGTCAGGATATGGTCGCTGCGCTGGGTGTTGCAGTGATCAATCATCGCGGCCAGCGTGGTCGACTTCCCTGAACCCGTCGCTCCCGTGACCAGCACCAGCCCGGCCCGAAGCCCACACAAGGCGCCGAAGATCTGCGGCGCATGCAACTCCTCCAGCGTCCTGATTACACCCGGTATGTGACGAAAGACTGCGGCACTGCCGCGGTTCTGCCGGAAGGCGTTGACCCGGAAACGCCCCAAGCCGGATACCTCGACACAGAAATCTGTCTCGAAACACTGCTCGTACGCCTGGCGCTGCGAATCATCCATGAGCGTCTCAATCATGCCGTGCACGTCCTCGTTGGAGAGCGGCGGCAGAGTGATCCGCTGGATGTCGCCATCGACGCGGATCATGGGCGGCAGTCCCGCCGAGAGGTGCAGATCGGAGGCGTTGTGACCGACCGCCAGCGCCAGCAGTTGCGCGATATCCGTGCCCATCGGGGGTCCTGCGTTCACCGCCGAAGGGTCAGTGGGCTCAGTATAATGAGACTGCGACTCACCCTATGTTACCTCCCACGCAGACTTCACCCTCGAACTCCGGACTGGTCCACCGGTTGCAGGACGTGCGCACCGCCATCGCGGCTGCGGCCCACACCGCCGGCCGGGATGAGCGCGCGGTCACGCTGGTAGCCGTCAGCAAGGGGCACCAGGCGGAGCTCATCAGTGCCGCTGCGCGCCTGGGTATCACCGACTTCGGTGAGAACTACCTGCAGGAAGCGCTGCCCAAGATTGCAGCCCTGCGCGAGGCCCCACTGGTCTGGCATTTCCTTGGCAGGCTGCAGGCGAACAAGACGCGCCCCGTGGCCGAGCACTTCGACTGGGTGCATGGCTTGGATCGTCTGCGTATCGCCGAGCGGCTCTCCCAGCAACGCTCCCATTTGGCACCACCGCTGAACGTCTGTCTGCAGGTGAATATCGCGCAGGATGACAAAAAGGCCGGGGTGGCACCCGCCGATGTCGCGCCGCTGGCGGCGGCAGTGGCCAGCCTGCCGCACCTGCGTCTGCGCGGACTGATGTGCATGCTCCCCGAGGGGCTCGATACGCCGGCGCGCCGGGATGCTTACTCGCGGCTGCGACAGCTGCTGGTGACACTGCGGACATCCCATCCCGAACTCGATACCCTATCGATGGGGATGAGCGGCGACTTCAGCGATGCGATCCTCGAGGGCGCCACGATGGTGCGTGTCGGTACGGCTATTTTTGGACCACGCGACTACAGTCACATCTAGATAGAATGCTGGCATGCAAGAGACCCGGATAGCGTTCATCGGTGGCGGGAACATGGCCCGCGCAATGATTGCGGGATTGCTCCGTGCCGGCCTGGCTCCCGCTTGCATGAGCGTCGGCGAGCCGAGCGCGGCCGCGCGCGATGCCCTGGTGCGCGACTTCGGTATCACCGCGCATGCCGATAACGCCACTGCCGTCCGCGGTGCGCAGCTGGTCGTGCTGGCGGTCAAACCTCAGGAAATGCAGCGGGTGCTGCAGCCTCTGAGCACGCACCTGCATGCGGATGCACCCTTGCTGCTATCGATTGCAGCCGGTCTCCGTACCGCCAGCCTGCAGCGCTGGTGCCCGGGTCTCCCGGTGGTGCGCGCCATGCCCAATCGTCCGGCACTGGTGAGCGCCGGTGCAGCAGCACTGTTCGCACCCGCGGATGTCGGGGCGGCCCACCGCTTGCTGGCCGAGACTGTGATGCGCAGCTGCGGATATGCCTGCTGGGTCGACAATGAGGATCTGCTGGATGTGGTCACAGCACTGTCCGGCAGCGGACCGGCCTACTTCATGTGGCTGGGCGAACAGTTAGCCGCCGCGGCCGAGCGAATGGGCCTGGATGCGAAGGTGGCCAGCGTGCTGGCAGCCGAAACACTGTATGGCAGTGGCCAGTTGGCTCACGCTGACCCTGACCTCGCCGCGCAGCGGGTGGCCGTCACATCGAAGGGCGGCACCACCGAAGCAGCACTGGCGGTGCTGAACAGCCCCGCCAGCCAGACGCTGCTCGAAGCCGCCCTGCGGGCCGCCGCCCAGCGCAGCGCAGAGCTATCCGTGTCCCTCAGCGGAAACTGACGCCGGTGGCAGCACTACTGTTCCTCATCAACACCCTGCTGTCCTTGTACCTGCAGGCCATCATCCTGAGGCTGATCCTGCAGTGGACGCGGGCTGACTTCCGCAACCCCCTCGCCCGCGCATTACTGCAGATCACCAACCCGGCCATCATCCCGCTGCGGCGCTTGCTGCCGGCGATCGGCCGGCTCGACACGGCCTCGGTCCTGCTGCTGCTGGCTCTGGCCCTCGTACGCGCCCTCGTCCCCTGGCTGCTGACCGGCGTCGGCCTGCCACCAGCGAGTATCTGGGTGCATCAGGCGGCCACGCAGCTGCTGCAATCCGTGCTTTGGACCTATTTCCTGGCCATCCTGTTTTATTCGCTCACGTCGATGGTTGCACCGGATACCTACAATCCGGCTCAGGTACTGCTGGCGTCGATGTGCGAGCCCCTCCTCCGTCCGGTGCGGCGCCTGATCCCCAGACTCGGAGGTCTGGACTTCTCGCCCCTGTGGGTATGCATCGTCATCCAGGCGCTGTTGATATTGCTCGGTTGACGCCGTCGCAGTCGCAGTCCTTTGGCGTGCGGAACCGCTGCAATTCAAGGGGTTTGCGGTTTACACGTAAGCAAAATGATCTTGCACCGGCCTGTGCATGTGCTATGTTTCGCTCCGATTTACGGCTTTTTCCACGGTTTTTTGCGTGGTCCGTGCTTGATCCGATCAATACTCAAGGAGACTGGTAACTATGGCTAAGAAAGGTGGGGCTCCGACCAAGTCGGAAATTCTGGCTCAGATTTCCAAGGATACGGACCTCTCGCGCAAGCAGGTCAGTGGCGTGTTCGATTCACTGAATACCCAGATCAAGAAGAGCCTGCGCAGCAATGGCCTGTTCACCATCCCCGGCCTGCTGAAGCTGAAGGTCGTGAAGAAGCCGGCCACCAAGGCCCGCCAGGGTGTGAACCCTTTCACCGGCGAGACGATGACCTTCAAGGCCAAGCCGGCCAGCAAGAAGGTTCGCGCGCTCCCGCTGAAGAACCTCAAGGGCTTCGTGAACTAATAGCTTTTTGAAAGACTGACGAAGCCAGCCCTCGCGGCGCTGGCTAAAGGCCCGGCGAAAGAATGCCGGGCCTTTTTTTTGCCCGCGTCACGCGCGCATGAATGACTGCACCGCCGCCTTGAGCGGATTAAGCGCGCCATGGAAGAAGTGCCCCACGCCGCTCATCCAGACACAACGCGGCGGCGATGGCAGGTGTTCAGCCCACGCTTGCACCCGAGCCTGAGGCACCACCTCATCGTCCAATCCCTGAATGAGCAACCACTCGCGCGGCGTGGCTTGCAGCGCCTCGAGCGGCACACGATCAACGGCTGGAGCCACAGTGATCAGCCGCTGCACACCGACCCGAGCGGCGGCGCGCAGCGCGACCACGCCACCGAAAGAAAATCCCGCAAGGATGCAGACTGCGTCAGGCCAACGGGCGCGTCCGGCGGCGATCACTGCCAGGGCATCATCGGTCTCGCCCACCCCGTCGGCATAGGCGCCCTCACTGGCGCCCACACCCCGGTAGTTGAAGCGCAACGCCGGGATGCCCAGCTCCAGCATGGCGCGTGCGATCGTATGCACCACCTTGTTGTGCATCGTGCCACCGTGCAGCGGATGCGGATGGCAGACCACTGCAAAGGCTTCTGGCGCAGCGGCAGCAGAAATCGCCGGCAGCTCGAGCAGTGTCTCCAGTGCACCGACGGGACCGGCCACCTGCAGCGTCTGGCTGATGACGCTCACGCCTTAGCCGTCGCCGTCATCCGCAGCAGCAGACGATTGAGTCGCTGACTGAATTCAGCCACCTGCGGCAAGGCTCCCTCATCAAGTAGCACAGCCTCATCGCACAGCAACGCCGCCAGATCGGTGAACGCCTCACCCTCCG
>CAYFPW010000017.1:0-15115 GCA_964345055.1 uncultured Steroidobacteraceae bacterium
CATAGGGGTTGATGAACTCCCAGACGATCTCGCCGGCCGGCGTCACCTCGAAGATTCGGCCATTGGACCCCTCGCAGATCAGCGTGTTGCCGTTCGGCTGGCGCTCGGCGCTGCTGATGTAATGACTGACGAAGGTCCACATCGGACGGTTACTCTTCTCGGCCGTGTATTCCCACACGATTTTGTTATCGATCGGGTTGATTTCCACGACGCGTGAATTTGGGCGACTCTGCATACGGCGCGGGTTACGGCCCACGTCGTTATTGCCATTGTCGAACACCAGAATGTTCCCGGCTCCCGGCAAGCCGCCGGCGATCATGTGAGTGTGATGCTGACCCAGTGTCGTGCCGATGGCTGTCCAGACGATCTTCTTCGAGTCGCGATCGACCACCGCGACGGTGCTCAGATGCCGGTAACTGACGACGATGTTACCGGCCTTGAAGCGCGGATCCGTGTTGCCGGTGTTTTCCGGGATGGGGCTGGCCGCGTTCATGTGAGCCCAGTCGAAGGGGCTGTCCGGAACCGACTTCACCGCTGCACCATAGGCCGTCATGATGTCGGCCTTGGCCGCATCGTCGAGACCGAGTTCGTCGAAGTGATCGGCGGTCTGCCATTCCCAGACCACCTTGCCACTGGGATCGACCTCGATGAGACAGTCATCGGTCAGTGCGCGCTTGGAGATTTCCGGGCGCTTGAGTGTCTTGCTGCACACGAGCACGGTATTGCCGTTGGCCTTGCGCTCTTCGTCGTGATGCAGTCCACGCTCGCCATCGGTGTACTTCCACACCAGCTTGCCCTGCTGATTGAACTCCACAACGCTGGGCACCGCAGTACTCTCACCATATCCGCCCGCTTCCGCAGCGGCCGTAGGCAGCCTCAGCGGACCCGTGCGCGCCAGCAGGTTGCCATTGGCGAGCGGACGGGTGTAACCCATGACCGAGTTCGCTTCAGGCGCAGGCCACTTGGCCGCAACCTGGCCCTTGGAATCGATGGCATATGCAAAGCCATCGGGCGAGGCAAAGACCACATAGCCGGGCTGTACGCCGGGCTTGGAAATCGTCAGGCCGTTTGGAAAAACGGACGGAGCCGCCGAGACCACCGCCACACTCACCGCTAGTACGGCGCCCACTGAAACCATCACTCGACGGATAGCCTGCAATTTCATAGCCCTTCCCCTGACACTCTGAATTTTATGAGTTGAATTTATTCCGCATTTTCCGGGCCCGTCGCTGCAGCGGCTGGCACACCAATCGGGTTGTAGTGATCGGCCATCTGCGCGGGGCGGAAACTGTAGGACGTCTTGACGCGATTCTCGGGCAGCATGGTGTCGTTCCAGCGATCGAATTCCTCGACCATGCGATTGAACAACTCAGGCTGCTTATAGCGGAGGTTGGCGCGCTCGAGCGGATCGGCGACGACATTGAACAGGAACTGGTTGTCGTTGATCTTGAGCCACTTCATGTCGCCGTCGCGCATGGCGCGCTGCGCATTGGCACGGTAGCGCCAGAAAACCTTGCGCGACACGGGTGCCGACTTGCCGGTGAGCACGGCGCTGAGATCCATGCCGTCGGTGGGAAATGCCGGATCAATCTGTCCGCCCGCCAGCGACACGAAGGTCGGCATCCAGTCCATGTTCATGCACACCTGGGTGCTGGTACTGCCGGCGCGGATACGACCCGGCCAGCGCACAATCGCCGGCACCCGCAAACCACCTTCCAGCAGCTCGGTCTTCTTGCCGGTGAACGGCCAAGTGTCCGAGAACCGCTCGCCACCATTGTCACTGGTGAACACCACCACGGTGTTGCGCCCAATGCCGAGTCGCTCCAGTTCCTGCAATATCTTGCCGATGGCTACGTCCATGCGACGGACCATCGCGCCATAGGTAGCCAGGTTGCCGGCCTGATAGCTCGACAGCCCACCCTGTTTGGCCAGCGCCTCGTCCTCAGGACCCTCCCAGGGCCAGTGTGGCGCGTTGAAGTGGACGCTGAGCAGGAAGGGCGTCTTGGCCTTGGTGTAATCGCGTATCAGACCGATGCTCTTATCGGCAATCAGATCGGTGAGATACCCGTGCTCGTCTTTGGTGATCTCGCCATCCCAGAGGCCGAGCGCGCTGTCGGGTTCACCCACTTTGTGGGTGAAGTAATCGAGTGCACCACCACCGAATCCCCAGAAATGGTCGTAGCCGTACTTCAGCGGACCATACTGCGGCACATTGCCCACATGCCACTTCCCAACCAGAGCAGTGCCGTAGCCTGACTTCTTCAGGGTCGAGGCGATGGTGGGATGACCCGCCGGCAACCCAACGTTCTCGCCCGCCAGCGGTTCGTAGAGCCCCACGTCGGTCCGGTACTGATAACGGCCGGTGACGAGCGCAGTGCGGCTGGCCGTGCAGACCGGGGAATTTGCATAGGCATGCGTCAACTTCACGCCCTCGCCAGCCAGACGGTCGAGGTAGGGCGTCGTATAGTCGCGGCGTCCATAGCAGGACAGATCCGCGTAGCCCATGTCATCGGCCATCAGGAAGAGGAAATTCGGCCGCGTCTCGGGGCGCACACCCTGCGCTCGGGTCACCGCCGCCACGGATGCCGCTGCCGCGGCACCGACAAAGCTGCGGCGCGTCAAAGAGGCGGCAAATGGAGTCGGCTTGACGGAATCACTCATGGGCCAATCCTCACAACTCGAGTCGCTGGGGGAGCGATAAACCAGTTTCCGCAAAATGCCCTCCGGGGGACAGTCCCCATGCTTCAAGAATCATCAAGAACGGCCCCAGGAGCGCGCACGAAACACACTTTGTGCTTTACCCTTGAGGGGTATTTGAAAAAGCGCGCCCAGACTCCTATCGTGGGGCCGCAACAGGGGGAACAAATAATGAAACATCGCGTTCCGTTTCTCGTGACGGGGCTGCTGCTGGCGGGCTCCGCGGCAGCGCATCACAGCTGGTCATCCAATTACCGGGGCAACGACCCTGAGGTCGAGATCAGCGGCGTGATCACGCAGCTGGAATGGAAGAACCCTCATGTCCGCATGCAAATCACGGTGGATGCGGGCAAGCCCACCGCCCAAGTGTGGTCCATCGAGAGCGCATCGGTGGCGCAGCTGTCACGAATGGATGTGACCCCCAATCTCGTCAAAGTCGGACAGGTCGTGAAAGTGGCTGGCTACGGCGGTGTAGCCAACCAGACCAGCCTCTTCATGAACCACCTGCTCCTGCCTGACAATCGCGAAGTCATTTTCACGGTCGATGGCAAGCCGCGCTGGTCCGGCGAACATGTCGGCGATGCTGCCAAGCTGGCGGGAACCGTCACCGAGCCGGATATCAACAAACGGCCGGCATCAATCTTTGCAGTCTGGACCACCGTCTATGGTGATCCGGAAAGCCACGCGGCGTCGGCTCAGAAGGTGGCAGCCCAGAAGGCGGCCGCGAGCAACGCGGGCGCAGCGTCGGGTGGCCGCGCTACACCGGCGCGCACCGGTTCGGCCGTGCTGCCCTCCTCGGCCAGCTACTGCGCACCGAAGGCGATGCCGCTGGCCATGGGCAATCCTTATCCGATCCAGTTCGTTAAGAACGGCGCCGATGTTCTGCTCAAGCTGGAGGAGAACGATCAGGTGCGTGTCATTCACATCAGCAGCACCCATGACGACAGCCGTGCGACGCGCAGCGGGCTGGGTTACTCAACCGGTGTTTGGGTAGGTAGTGGCGAGAAGAAGCTGGTGGTGACCACCACGAAGATTGATAACCGGACGCTCGGCGATCAGGCCCGCATGACGGAAACCTTTGAGCTCAGCACCGACCGCAATCGTCTGCAATACACCGCCACCACAGTAGATCCGGCGCGCTCATCCGCACCAACGACCACATCAAAGTATTGGCAGTACCGCCCGGGACTGACACTCGAGCGCTACGACTGCACCCTTTGAGCACTCTCAGTGGCCGCCGGCACGCGCAAGGCGTGCCGGACGGCTGTCAGTCACCGCGCTCCCGCCAGTGTCGGTTCCACAATCAGCACCACTTTTCCCGTGGTACCAACGCTGTGATTGAGATCCTGAGCCGCACCGGCCTGTTCCAGCGGGAACGTGGCATCCACGTGCAGCTTGTACAGACCGGCTTCAGCGAGGCGGCTGATCTCCGTCATCAGCTCACTGTTTGAACGGCCCACGGCACCGCCGATACGCGCGCACTGAACGCCCTTCGCGCTGCACAGTTCGGCACTCGCAGCGCCGGCGATGCTGACCAGTCGCCCACCGGGCCTGAGTATGTTGAGCGCCTGATTCGCCGTCTCGGTGCTGACGGTCTCAATGACCACATCCACCGGCTGTTTGATCACCTTGTCGAACTGCTCTTTCTGATAATCGATGACCTCGCTGACGCCGATCGAGCGGAGGTATTCATGGTGCCGCGCAGAAGCGGTACCCAGCACCTGGGCGCCACGCGCCCGCGCGATCTGTGCTGCAGATGAACCAATACCACCGGCGATGCCGTTGATGAACACGCGCTCGCCGGAAGCGAGCTGCGCATGATCCAGGGCGCGCATCGCAGTCATACCCACCGTCGCTAGACCGCAGGCTTCGGAAAAAGTTTGGCCGGATGGCTTGCGCATCACCTGATTGGCGGGAGCCACTGCGTACTGGGCATACGCACCGTTCAAACCGGGCAGACCCGGACTGAGCTTGGCAAAAACGGCATCGCCCACTTTCACGTTGGTGACACCTTCTCCCAACCGAACCACGATGCCGGCCAGATCACCGCCCGGCACGGTGGCGGCAACCGCTCCGCCCTGCGGTCGGGCTCCGCCGGTACGGTTGCGCCATTCGATCGGATTGATTGCTGCAGCCACCACCTTAATGAGCACTTCAGCTGCTCTGGGCGCGAGCACCGGAATGCGCTGGTACTGCAGGACTTCGGGCCCGCCATTGCCGGTCTGCACGATGGCCATCTGCGTATCCGGCACGACGAGCGATCGTGCATCTGCCGCACGCACACGTTCAGCGCCAGCGGCTGCGACGCTAATGCCGGCCAAAAGCACTGAAACAAGCCGAAGTCGCCGTAAATCACTGTTCATCGCTGTACGTCCCTTCTCCGCGCCAACAGCACTGCGTCAGTTCGGAGCCATGCCGCCGTTACCGCCGGGCGCACCACCACCGCGGTTTGCACCCGGCACCGCGCCGCCAAAAGTCTTGCCGTTGACGGTCACCGTGTTGATACGTCCGATCGGCTCGCCATGACGCCCGGGATTCATCGACACGGTGACCGTATCACCGGGTTGGAACATTTTTTTGCTCCAGCCGCGCGACAACAGATCTGCCGGCGGAACGGTCTCGGCCGACCAGCGCTGAACCTTGCCGCTTTCGTCCTTGACGTCGAAGGACAGCGAGCAGTGCGGATTGGCCCACAACCATTCAACCACAGTGCCGGTGAGTGTGATCGACT
Source organism: uncultured Steroidobacteraceae bacterium (assembly GCA_964345055.1). Classification (GTDB taxonomy): domain Bacteria; phylum Pseudomonadota; class Gammaproteobacteria; order Steroidobacterales; family Steroidobacteraceae; genus FEN-1191. The sequence continues at coordinate 5,429 of CAYFPW010000017.1, forward strand.
GCGTGGTGTCATAGGCCACAGCGGAATGATGCGCGAGCGCCGATCGCGTCACCACGCATCCGAGGATCACGATGCACCGAAGGATTACCGATCCGGCTTTCATGCAGTTTCTCCTGGTCGATCCGTTTGCACAGTCACTTACTTGTCCATGCCGATGCCATTGGTGGCAGTCGGATTACCAAACCCCATGCGCTTGTTGTAACGCATGTACTCGGATACCGAGCACATCATCTCGGGCGGCTCGTAGGTATCAGGCATAAGCTTCATACGGAATTTGTCGATTGGCTTCCACTTCGCCGTATACATGAGCGGATCATCGATGGTCACGGTCAGTTCCATGATGTCCTTGCTGATTCGATGGAAGCGCTCTTCCACCACCATCTGATCGCTGTGGGGCCGCGCGGTCTTGTCGAGCCAGGTCTGGTCATCGACACCATTGGTCAGCACCACGAAAGTGGTGTCGTCCTCCCACTTGCCTACCGAGTAGCCCATCCACTGCGGCTCCGGATCCTTGGGCAGATCGCGCCCGTCTGACCAGATCTGGCGCCAGACTTTCTCGTATTGGTAGAGCAGAAACATCTTCAGCTTCTGCTGCACGATATGCAGGGCGCGGAATTCATACAGATCCATACGGGGCATGCCCTGCGGGTCGCAGAAGATCACAGCCGGATCATTGATCTGGCTGGGCGGCACTTGCAGCACACCGTTACCGGGGTGATAGGCCTTCATCTTCTCGATTGCAGCCGGCGTGTACGGCGGTTCGTGCTTACCGTCGGAGGGCATGCTGGCAGGACCCGGACCGCCATTGCCGGCACCGTCATGCTCGGGCGTCCAGGTGCCGGAAAGATCGCGCACCGGAATGTCGGAGCCTGCCGATGGCGCTGCAGCCCAAACAAGAGATACCGGCGCACACGACCACAACGCCGCCATGACAACACCGCCCAAAACCGCGCGAGTCCTGCTCATTTCCGCCCCCTCTGGCCGACACGACACACCGTGACATTGGCTTGCGGGTGATCCTTCAGGAGGTCACCACTTTTGAATACTTGTGCCACCAGAGTCTACAACGCCCGACCGCCGCGGTCTGGCCAATCCGCATTACAGCCTTTGCAAGCCACCGTCGGGCACTCGCGGTTTGCAATGCCCGGGGACGAGCGCCTATTCTTGCGCGCCATTTATCAATTGTCAGACCAGGACGGTCGTTTCCGGGGGGCGCTCCGTCTTCCGGGCATTTATTTATTTCCTTAGCGGAGATTGAGCCGTCATGGTCCAACGCCTAAGCAGTCTTTTGATCGCGGCGACACTCAGCGTCGCTTCCCAAGCCTCAGCCCAGACTCCCGCCAACACACCGTGGACGATGCTGCGCTTGCCGGACACCGGCCAGACACAGCGTTATACGCAGACTCGCGGTGAGGACAGTTTCTACACCCTCAACGCCCCGTCGTATCAGGTGAACAATGACGGCACGATCAGCGACCTGATCACCGGACTGCAATGGCAACAGGCCGATGCGGGCGAGCAGCTCTGGGCGACCGGCGTTGCCTACTGCAAAGCCCTGTCGCTGGGTGGCAAGAAAGACTGGCGCCTGCCCTACGTGCATGAGCTGTTCAGTCTCGTCAATCATCAGATGAACCGTCCTGCGATGGACACCCGGATCTTCACCAAGTCTGAGGCGGAATACTGGTGGGCCATCGAGGAGCGTGTCGATAACCCGTCTTATGCCTGGGCAGTGAATGCCGGCGGCGGTGCTGGCGCTCATCCGAAGAGTGAGACAGTCAGCGCGGGTGGCAAGAAGACATACCACGTCCGCTGCGTACGCGGCGCAGAGCTCGGCACTCCGGGCACCGCACCCTTTACGGATAATGGTGACGGCACGGTGACCGACCGCCGGACCGGTCTGGTGTGGCAGCAGAAGGAAGGGCTCGCCGCTGCGAACTGGGAAGACGCTCTGAAGTACGTGGCTGCGTTGGACCTCGGTGGCCAAAAGGATTGGCGCTTGCCTAATCTGAAGGAACTGGAATCCATCTCCTCGCCGTACATTGCCAAGCCTAGCGTGGACCCCCGCTTCTTCCCGGACACCGCATCCGCCTTGTTTTGGTCTTCGACAACGCTGGCACAACGAGCCGAACGCGCTTGGACCGTCGACTTCCGCTACGGTCTCATCAGCTATAACGACAAGACGGATGCGCTGCATGTACGCGCGGTCCGCGGTGGGAGCACCTCTGTGGATACACAACGGCGCTGATCGCGGGAGAACGGGCATGACGGGGGAGAACGGGTTCTGGCGTATCGTCGCACTCGGTGCAACCGGACTGCTCGCCGCCGGCGCAGCCGGACCCTTATCGGCTCAGTCTGGCAGTATCGCCGCAGCGCAGAGCACACCGTGGGGCGAAGCGACCAACGAGGGACTGCCGAACCCCTATCGCGCTGTTGCAGACTGGGCCAAGTTGCCCGACGGCAGACCCTGGGGATCCACCGCGGGTGTCACCGTCGATCCGCAGGGCCATATCTGGGTGGCAGAGCGCTGTGGCCAGGCCTATCCGGGCGGCTGCGGGGACTCGCATCTCGCACCGATCCTCGAATTTGACCCCTCCGGCAAACTCATCCGCGCGATTGGCGCCGACCTGTTCGTCTTTCCACACGGCATCACCGCCGATCAGGAAGGCAACATCTGGGTCACTGATGAACGCGGCATGACGGGCAAGGGCTATGTCGCGATCAAGTTCAGCCCCACCGGTCAGGTGCTGATGATGCTGGGCACTCCCGGCGTGGCAGGCACGGGGCCCAACCAGTTCGATGGACCCAAGGCTGTGGCGATCGCGGACAACGGCGATATCTTCGTCAGCGATGGCGGCCGTAGCAGCGCGCGCATCCTGAAGTTCGACCGAAACGGAAAATTTCTGATGGAATGGGGCACGATGGGTTCAGGCCCGGGCGAGATGGACACACCTCACTGCCTCGCATTGGACTCACAAGGTCGACTGTTTGTTGGTGATCGCGGCAACAATCGTCTGCAGATCTTCGATCAGCAGGGCCACTTCATCGCTCAATGGACGCAGTTCAGCCGACCCAGTGGCATCTTCATCGATCGCCGTGACGATACGCTCTATGTCGCTGACTCCGAGTCCGGTGGTGTCTCAGCTGAGCACGGCAACTGGCGCCGCGGCATTCGCATCGGCAGTGCGCGCGACGGCGCGCTGCGCGCATTCATTCCGGATCCCAACACGGCACCGGATTACCGTGGATCAAGTGCCGCCGAGGGCGTGGCCGTGGATCGCGGCGGCATCGTCTATGGCGCAGAAGTCGGTCAGAAAGATCTGAAGAAATACTTACCGATCAAGCCTTGAATCACGACGCCAGACGAAGCAGAGCCGTGCACGTCTATTCCTGGCTTTGAGACGATCCCTCATCACCGCGGCCAGTCTCGGCATCGCCCTCCAGCAGGCCGCGCGCCTCTGACTCGGGCAGCGCTTCCACGCCACGGAGCTTGCGGCTGATCTGCCGCGTGCGGACCTCGGCCTTGTCGATCGAATCAGCAGCCCTGCGGATCTGTTCGCGGGTCTTCGCCAGCACCTCGCCGAACTTGCCGAACTCGCTCTTCACGGCGCCCAGCACCTGCCAAACCTCGGATGAACGCTTCTCGATCGCCAGCGTGCGGAAGCCCATCTGCAGGCTGTTGAGCAGCGCGGTGAGCGTGGTCGGTCCAGCAATGGTCACGCGGTACTCACGCTGCAGCTGGTCCGACAGTCCCGGTCGCCGCAGCGCCTCGGCATACAGACCTTCCGTGGGCAGGAACAACAGCGCGAAATCGGTGGTGTGCGGGGCCTCGATGTATTTGTCGCGGATCGATCTGGCCTCGAGCTTCAGCCGCGTCTCGATCGCCTTTGCACAGGCTTCCATCGCCGCCACATCGCCCACGTCCTGCGCGCCCAGCAGTCGCTCGTAGTCCTCCACCGGGAACTTGGAATCGATGGGCAGCCATACCTGCCCCTCGCCGGCCCGGCCCGGCAGGCGGATCGCGATCTCGACGCGCTCACCCGAACCGGGCCGCGTTTCGACGTTCTTCTCGAACTGGTCGCGGGTCAGCAGCTGGTCCAGCAGGTTCTCGAGCTGCACCTCGCCCCAGGTGCCGCGCGTTTTGACGTTGGTCAACACGCGCTTCAGGTCGCCCACCCCCGCTGCCAGCGACTGCATCTCGCCGAGGCCCAGGTGAACTTTGTCGAGCTGATCGCGCACCGTCTTGAAGGACTCTCCGAGACGCTGCTCGAGCGTGGCATGGAGCTTCTCGTCCACGGTCTGGCGCATCCTCTCCAGCTTCTCGCCGTTGTCTTTCTGGATGGACTCGAGCCGTGACTCGACGATCTGACGCATTTCCGCCAGTCGCTGATCGCTGGCCTGCTGGACCGTAACGAGCTGCTGATTGAGGGTATCTGCAAATCGCCGCAGTGTGAGCGCGCTCTCTTCTCGGCCGAGGCGCGCATCCTCCTTGGCTTCGCCGAGCTTGGCATCCACCGTCGCACGCAGCTCCTGCAGGCGTCGCTCATTCGCCGCCGTGAGCTCGTTCAACTGACGCGAGAAGGTATCGATCTGGTTGTTTTGAACCGTCGCAATCTGCGTCATCTGACTGGAGACCTGTGCACTCATGCGAGTGACACTCTCCGACAGCTCACCGCGCAGTTCACGCGCAGCCGCCTGCGACTCAGCGCGAATCCGATCGAACTCGGCACGCAGATCGGGCGCGGCATCACCACGCTGCCGCGCACCGCGCAGTGCCATCACGCCGAGGGCCATCGCGGCCAATGCCACGAACACCAAGACTGCGAGCACGGTCACGGGGATCACTGAAATCATGCGGCATTGTAGCGCGCCGTCGGGCCGGTCGAACCTGCCGGGCACCAACCCCTCTGTGAACCAGCCGTTGAGCGTGGGTCAATCCACCATACCACCTGCGGATACCCACGATTCCAGTGCCTTCATCGCTCCCTACCCTTGCTGGCGGATAGGCGATCTCGTGGAGACCATCATGACAACGGTCATCGTCCAGAACAGCAGCGCAACTCGGTCCGATACAACCCGTTTTCAGGGACTAAACCGGCGTCGGCGGCCCATGGGTCACACGTTCCAGACTCTGCTCGCGGCGGCCGACATCAGAATTGACGGCACCCGGCCCTGGGACCTGAGTGTGCATGATTCGCGCATGGCGCGACGAGTCCTGCTGCACGGCTCACTCGGCGCGGGTGAGGCCTACATGGACGGCTGGTGGGACTGCGAACGCGTGGACGAATTGTTCACGCGACTGATGGACGCACAGGTCGACGGTCGCGTCGGCCAGTTGCACGAGCGTATCGCGACGGTGCTGGCACGCCTGCGCAATGCACAAAGCCGCGGCCGAGCTTTTCAGGTCGGCGAGCATCATTACGATGCCGGGGACGATCTGTATGGCGGCATGCTTGATCCACGCATGATCTACAGCTGCGGCTACTGGCGCCATGCGAGCGACCTGGCTACCGCGCAGGAGCACAAACTGGACTTGGTCTGCCGCAAACTGCGGCTGCAGCGCGGAATGCGCGTACTGGACATCGGCTGCGGCTGGGGCGGCGCTGCGCAGTTTGCAGCGGAACGCTACGGTGTCGAGGTCACTGGAGTCACCGTCTCCCGAAATCAGGCCCTTGCGGCTCGCGAGCGCTGCCGCGGCCTGCCGGTGGAAATTCTGCTGCAGGATTACCGCGACCTGCAGGGACGTTTCGATCGCATCTATTCACTGGGCATGTTCGAGCATGTTGGCCCGCGCAACTACCGCGCCTATTTCACCAAGGTGCGTGAGCTGCTGGCGCCCGACGGCCTGTTTCTGCTGCACACCATTGGCGCCAATCATTCCTCGGAGACAACCGATCCGTGGATCGAACGCTACATCTTCCCCAACTCCATCATTCCGTCGATGACTCAGGTGGCCACGGCCGTCGAGCGGCAGTGGGTTGTCGAGGACTGGCATGGCTTTGGTCCCGACTATGACCGCACGCTGATGGCCTGGCTGGCCCGTTTTGACGCCCTCTGGCCAAACATCGCACCGCAGTACGGCGAGCGCTTCCGACGGATGTGGCGGTACTACCTGCAGGTCTGTGCGGCCTCATTCCGGGCACGGCGCAACCAGCTGTGGCAGGTGCTGTTGTCGCCCCGCGGGGTGCATGGCGGATTGGCCGAGATCCGCTAGCCTAGCCAACCGCAAGGATCGGCAGGCCTAGCAGCCGGCCCCTTCTCTGGCACCGGCGACGCCGGCATGACGGGCGCGGCCGGGCATGCGAACATGTCGGCCGTGAACAAGGCTCCCAAGAGCGGGTCGCGACGCCTGCGGAATTGCGGCTTAGTGATGGCCGTCATCATATGGCTAGGCACCACCACAAGCTCGCCGGCTGCAGCGAATGCAACACCGCCAGCCTCCAACCACTGCTATCTGCAGATCATCGTGACGATGAACCCGCCCGCGCCGCAGCCGCCAGCGCCCACGGTGGTTGCGAGTCTGGCACGGGCCGCACGCGTCCAGCTGACCTTCGTGCGGGAAGCCGGAACAACCTCGTTTGTCTTTCTGCTCAGCGCCTCGGGCAGCGCACAGCAGTGCCAGCGCGGTCTGGCGCGACTGCGCACCGATTCGCGCATTCAATCGGCAGATATCGACGCCCGACGACAGCCCACGATGGAATCCCATGAGCGTCATGCCGAATGACGGACCAGGAAAAATCATGACGCATCGCTGGCGACAAGCTCTGCCAATTGTATTTGCAGCTATTGTTGCGAGCTGGAGCGGCGCGGCCGAATTCAACCCGGTGGCCCACCCACCCGCGGCGACAGTCGAAGTGGGGGCGGCGACGCAGCGACTGATGGTCAAGCTCGCGGACAGCACCACGGCTGGCCCCACCGCTCTCGCCGGGCGGCACCATCTGAAACTCATCGCCGCGCGTCATCTCGCGAGTGGACTGCATGCGCTGCAGCTACAACCCGAGAGCAGCAGCGAATCCGTCACGGCCATATTGACGCGTCTGCGCACCGATCCGGCAGTGCAGTTCGTCGAGCTCGATCAGCGCCGCTACGCACATGCCATGCCCAATGATCCGAACTTTAGTGGCCAATGGTATTTGCAGAAGGCGTCGACCACTCCGGCGGCGGTCAATGCTGTGGATGCCTGGGATACCACGACCGGCAGCAATGGACTGGTGATCGCGGAACTGGATACCGGCGTGCGCTTCGAACACCCGGACCTGCTGCGCGCAGGCTTCGGCGGGAAACTCTTGCCAGGATACGATTTCGTTGCCGACATCCCCACGGCCAACGATACCGACGGTCGCGATGCCGACGCCTCGGACCCCGGTGACTGGATTACGACCTCGGACGCCGGCACTTCGCAGTTCAAGAACTGCGCCACCGAGGACAGTTCATGGCATGGCACCCGCGTTGCCGGCATTCTCGGTGCGCTGGGCAACAATTCCACGGGCATCGCCGGCCTCAACTGGAACGGCTGGATTCTGCCGGTGCGCGTCATGGGCAAATGCGGCGGCTATGACTCCGACATCATCGCCGGAATGCTATGGGCCGCCGGTATTCACGTGAACGGCGTGCCCGACAATCCGTTCCCTGCGCGAATCATCAATCTGAGTCTGGGCGGATCCGGCGCCTGCACCAACAGCTACCAGCTCGCCGTGAACCAGGTCGTCGCCTTAGGCGCCCTGGTGGTGGCTTCAGCCGGCAATGAAGGCGGCCCCGTCGATGCACCGGGCAACTGCACCGGTGTCGCCGCCGTAGCCGGACTGCGTCACATCGGAACCAAGGTGGGATTCAGCAGTCTGGGTCCCGAGGTGACCGTGTCCGCGCCAGCGGGTAATTGTGTCAACTCCGCGAGCGGCCAACCCTGCCTCTACTCCATCGATACCACCGTCAACTTTGGTACGACGACGCCGGGCAGCAACGGCTACACCGATCAGTTCAACACCAATCTGGGTACGAGCTTCTCCTCGCCCATCGTGGCCGGCGTTGCCGGACTGATGGTGTCAGTCAATGGCAACCTGGGCTCTGCACAGCTGATTGCCCGACTGCGTGAAAGCGCCAGTCCGTTTCCGACCACGTCCTCAACCACCTCGCTGGTCTGTCACGTGCCCACCAGTTCCTCTGATTTGCAGAACAAGGAATGCATCTGCACAAACCAGACCTGCGGTGCCGGCATGGTCAACGCTGCGGGCGCGGTGGCAGCGGCGCTTCGTCCGATTGCGGCCGTCCGCGTTCCCGCCAGTGTGTCGGCTGGTCAAAATGTATTGCTGGACGGCGCTGGAAGCGGTGCCGCCTGTGGACACAGCGTCAAAAGCTACGCTTGGTCAGTCGTCAATCCGGGCACCAACCCACCTGGTATCACCGGTGCGAGCAGCAGCACGGCCACGGTGGCAGCACCGCCGAGCGGCTCATTCACGATGCGTCTGACCATCACCGATGACGCCGGTCGCCAGGACACCGCAGACGTAGTCGTTGGCGCCACCAGCGCTACGACCACCGCTCCGGCCAGTGCCGGAAATAATGCCTGCCTTCAAAATCTGACAATGACGCCCACCGGAACCGTCTCGGTGAGCGTTTCCCCATCGAGCGCCAGAGTGCTGACCCGAGGCACTCAGGCCTTCAGCGCGACCGTGACAAACACTGGCATCCTATCCGTCATCTGGAAGGTCAATGGCATCACCGGTGGCAACGCCACGCTGGGAACGATCTCCGGCAGTGGCGTGTATACCGCTCCAGCCGTGCTGCCCTCTCCGTCAAACGTAACCATCAGCGCCACATCCACTGACGCCAGTGGTGCAACGGGCACAGCTCAGGTGACGCTCTTCAGTTCTTATCCTGTGACCATCTCGCCGGCGACCGCCACCGTCACGGCCGGCGGTACCAACCTATGGTTCACCGCCACAGTTGATGGCGCTGCCTCGAACGCGGTGAATTGGCTGGTGAACGGCATTGCGGGCGGCAACACAACGGTCGGGACCATCAGCAGTACGGGTGTGTACACGCCTCCGGCTACAGTCCCGGCTGCCGGCAGCGTCACGATCACTGCAGTGGCCCAAGCCGATGCAAGCAGCAGCGCCTCAGCGCAGGTCACCATTATCGCTGGCGGTGGCGGCGGTGGCGCCAAATCCGGTGGCGGCGGCACCTTCGATGGTCTGACGCTGCTCATCTTGCTGCTGGTTTCGCCACTGTCGCGGACTGGTCGGCAGCGGCTTGCAGCCCTCAGGCGAGAGAACGCCGGAAACTGAGGAATGGGTTGATTTGTGCTAAATTGACGCATCCGTAGCCGACCTTCAGGTGGCAACGGTGTTCCGGACAACGCAGGGTTGGCGCAGCGCTGGCTGCGGCATCGATCGGTGTCCTCCCCTTGGCGCTGTAACTTGCAGGGCTTGGCGCAAAGCCAGCCCCGGACATTCATGCTTTCAACCGTCAATCTCAGCATCCAGTTCGACGCGAAGCCGCTGTTTGAGCAGGTCTCGGTCACTTTCTCCGATGGCAACCGTTATGGCCTGATCGGCGCCAACGGCTGTGGCAAGTCGACGCTGATGAAAATTCTCGGCGGCGACCTCGAGCAGAGCTCAGGCGATGTGATCCTGCAGCCGGGACTGCGGCTCGGCAAGCTGAACCAGAACCAGTTCGCTTATGAAGACGAGC
>CAYFPW010000018.1:0-15079 GCA_964345055.1 uncultured Steroidobacteraceae bacterium
CCCGGTATGGGTGTGCGAGCAGCAGCATCGCATTACAGCATGGCTGAGTTTTTCGTCTTTCTACGGTCGCCCAGCTTATTCGCGTACGACTGAGATTGGTCTGTACGTGCATCCGGACTGCCGACGGGCCGGGCTGGGACGTTACCTGCTGGAAACCGCCATCGAGCACGCGCCCACCATTGGCGTCGATACGCTGCTGGGCTTCATCTTCGGCCACAACGAACCAAGCCTGCGGCTGTTCGAAGACTGCGGGTTCCAGCGTTGGGGCCACCTGCCGCGGGTTGCAACGCTGGACGGTATCGAACGGGATCTGCTGATCCTCGGTCGACGTACTTAGCCGATCAGCCTGCCTTCTGGGTCGGCGGGTACGGCATGACAACGAGCATCTTGGCCATCGCATTGCTGCGGTTCAAAACCTCGCGCTCTACACCGGCACCGATGGTGACCGAGTCCAGTTCACGCAACACCACTTCCTGCCCTTCGGCCCGCACTGTCACCTCGCCCTCGAGCACGACGTAGACTTTTTCGAGCGGAGTTGCATCCGGACCCGCGCCGCCACCGGGCAGAATGTGCGACAAACCGGTCCAGAAATTCTTCGGACCACCTTCCTCGAAACCCTGCAAACGCAGCGAGTGCACGCCACGGTGATTTGGAGCCTCATAGGACTTGGTGTCGTTGAAACGCTTGACTAGCATGCTTCAGCCCCTGCTGTGTTCAGTAGAAAATGGTGTTCGGAAATCGGCGATGCTTCGGACCGTCTCAAGCCGCATCGAACGGATGGCGCAGAATAATGGTCTGATCACGATCAGGCCCCGTGGAAATCAGGTCGATGTCGACGCCCACCAGCTTGCTGACACGCCGCAGATAGCGCTGCGCATTGACCGGAAGCTGTTCAAACTGGCGCAGCCCGACGGTGGACTCTGACCAGCCCGGCATCTCCTCGTAGACCGGTTCGACTTCCGAGTACGCATCGGCAAATACCGGTGGTTCGGTGTGCACCTGCCCACCGACACGATAGCCCACGCACAGCCTGAGTGACTCAAGGCCGTCGAGCACATCAAGCTTGGTGATGCACAGTCCCGAGACACTGGAATTGACCACCGCGCGGCGCAGTGCGACGGCGTCGAACCAACCGCAACGTCGACGCCGACCGGTCACGGAACCGAACTCATGACCAACGCGCGAGAGATGCTCACCCTGTTCGTCGAACAATTCAGTCGGGAAAGGCCCCGCGCCAACGCGCGTGGTGTAGGCCTTAACGATTCCAAGCACGTGATCCACGTAGCGCGGTCCAACGCCCGTGCCAGTGGCAGCACCGCCAGCGGTGGTATTCGAGGAGGTGACAAAGGGATATGTGCCAACATCAATATCCAGCAGCGCGCCCTGTGCGCCCTCGAACATGACATTGGCGCCAGCAGCTCGCAGCCCGGCCAGCACACCGGTCACATCGACGATCAGCGGTCGCACTCGCTCGGCATAGGACAGCTGTTGATCCAGCGTCTGTTGGAAGTCTATTGGCGCCTGATTGAAATAGCGCTGCAGCACGAAGTTGTGGAAGTCCAGAACCTCGCCAAGCTTGGCGGCGAAACGATCGCGCTGGAACAGGTCGGCCAGACGCACCGCGCGGCGCGAGACCTTATCCTCATAAGCCGGGCCAATGCCGCGACCGGTGGTACCGATGGCGTTGACGCCGCGCGCCTGCTCACGCGCCTTGTCCAGTGCGACATGCGATGGGAGGATCAGCGGACACGAAGGCGAGATACGTAGCCGATCGAAAACAGGTACACCGCGATCCAGCAGCGTCTGCGACTCACGGAACAGAGCCTCGAGCGAGAGCACCACACCGTTGCCAATCAGGCACTGCACGCCTTCGCGCAGGATGCCCGAGGGGATCAGGGAGAGAATGGTCTTCTCGCCGCCGATGACCAAGGTGTGGCCTGCGTTGTGGCCTCCCTGAAAACGAGCCACCGCGCTGGCGCGCTCGGTGAGCAGGTCTACGACCTTACCCTTGCCCTCATCGCCCCACTGGCTGCCAATCACTACAACGAACTTGCCCATTACCACCCGTCCATCGGCCATCGCCGTTCAGGATCTGATCAGAACCAGGAGCGCAGCTCCGGCCACCATGCTGCACAATCCACCTACCCGCAATTGCCGATCGCTAAGCTCGAGCAATCGGGCGAACAGTCGCCGGGTTGCCGCAGGCCTCAAGAAAGGCAGCACGCCCTCGAACACGAACATCAGCGCCAGCACCGCGCCCAATTGGTCCCATCCGGCCATCGGGAATGCCTGTTCAGTGAGCCGCGGGACTGCGGAAATACTTGTAGAAATCGCTATCGGGACTAATGACCAGTACGTCACCCTCGCGACCGATCGACTCGCGATAGGCCTGCAGGCTTTGATAGAACGCAGCGAACTCCGGGTTCTTGCCATAGGCCCGCGCATAGATCGCCGCAGCCGCACCGTCACCCTCGCCGCGCAGTCGCTGCGCATCGCGCGCAGCGTTGGCCAGAATCTCGGTGCGTTGCCGATCCGCCTCAGCGCGAATGCGCTCAGCGTCTCCACTGCCCTCGGCACGGAGTTGCTTCGCGCGCACGTTGAAGCTCTCCTGCATGCGCTGATAGACCGAGCCACTGACCTCCTCAACAAGGTCGATACGCTGCACGCGCACATCAATCAGCTTGATGCCCAGTTCCTGCGCCGACGAGGCGCTGGCACGATCAAACATGTCGCTGGTGAATGCCGAACGCTCCGCAGACACGATCTGCGCCAGCGTATGCTGGGCCACCGCGGCCTTGATGCCATCCTTGACGACTTCAGCGAGACGCAGCCCGGCAGATTCCTCGCTGCCCTGTGTCGCACGGAAATACCGGGCCGTATCAGCGATTCGCCACTTGATGTAGAAATCGACTATCAGTCCCTTGTTCTCGCTGGTCAGGAACGTCTCGCTCTGATAGTTCTGCGTGACGATGCGGCGCTCGAACTTGACCACGTTGTCAATGAATGGCCAACGCACGTGCAGGCCAGGAGCATAGTCGCTCCCGACAATGGCACCGAACTGCTGGCGGATAGCGAGTTGGGTTTCACTCACCGTAAAGACGCTGGACAGCGCAACGATGAGGAGAACTGCGGCCGCAATCAGGATTGGCGCTCTGCGTTCCATCATCGATCCGCCCGTTCACGGCTGCGACTATCGCCACTCGCCGCTGGCGAGGCTGGCGGCGGCACGGTGACGCTGGCAGCGGAAGCGGCTTCGCCAGCCAACGCGCCCTTATGCCCCGCGCCCGCTTCCATCAACTTATCCAGCGGCAGGTAAATCATGTTGCCGTTGCCGGTCTTGGTATCGACAACGACCTTGCGCGACTGGGACAGGATGGCATTCATGGTATCGATGTAGAGACGATTACGGGTCACCTGAGGCGAGGCCGCATAGGCTCCGGCCAGCTGAGCGAAGCGCGCAGCGTCTCCCTCGGCCTTGGCAACCACCTGCTGCTTGTAAGCCTCTGCATCCAGCAGCTGCCGCTGCGCATTACCGCGGGCACGGGGCACCAGATCGTTGGCGTACGCCTGCGCCTCCTTGCTGTAGCGCTCGCGATCTTCGATGGCCTTGTTCGCATCACGCTGCGCGCTCTGTACCGCTTCGGGCACCTGCACCTCGGTGAGGTTGACACTCACCACACGCACTCCGCTCTGGTATCCGTCCAAAGTTTTCTGGATCAGATCGCGCGTGCTGGCAGTGATCGCAGCACGAGATGCGCCCGCCAGCACCGAATCCAGCGTGCTCTGACCGATCACCTCGCGGATAGCACTCTCGCTGACCTCGCGTAGCGTAGCCTCGGGATCACGCACCTGGAACAGGACCTTGAGCGCATCGGTGTTCTGGTACTGGACCGCGCAGGTGATGTTGACCAGATTGACGTCGGAAGTCAGAACACGCGACTGATAGTCGATCGAGTTGATACCGGAGACGTCGACCTTGCTGAGAGTCTCAATCGGCCACGGCAGGTGCCAGCCCATGCCGGAGCCGGTAGCAGTCATGCTGGCGAACTTGCCGAAGCGCTGGATGACACCCCGTTCAGCCGCGTCGATCTGGTAAAAGCCGCTGCCCAGCCAGCCCACCACCAGCAATGCGAGCAGCGTTCGCATCAGCAGGGCGAAATCGCTCCCGCCACCGCTGTCCTGGCCACCGCGGAGCCAACGCGCGCAGCGACTGACAAATGTCTGGAACGCACCATTCCCGTCGGACGGACGACGCGACTTGGGTGGCTCCGCTCCTCCGGGTTCATTCCAGGACATGGCTAACCTGACCTATTTCGGACCTGAGCTATTTCAGGTCTGACTGACTGCGGGTACCGCTGCGACGGCGACGGGACGCCGTGCCTTGCGGCGAGGAGCTCAATTCTAGGTTTGCCGGCAACGCTTCACAAGCGGATGCGTCCGGCGGGGCACGGTCGGTGACCTTCACCCCCGGCTCCCGAGCGATTCTTGCAAGCTCGGACTCGGGAAGATCCACCTGCAGCCAGAGCGCCCCGTCGGCGAGTACGCGCTCTTCACGCACCGCCTCCGCTGCATGCAGTTTCGCCCGGAGCGCACCGCCCGCCACAGGCAGCAGAACCCAGCGCCGGCGGGCATGCACCTCGAGCCGTTCGGCGATGGCCGCACGCAGCAGTTCCATGCCTGCGCCGCTAGCGGCACTGATCCAGACTTGGCGAATGACACCGCTCTCATCTCGCTCCATACGGGGTTCGATGCCGAGCCGATCGATTTTGTTGTAGACCCGCAGCTGAGGCAGATCACCGGCGCCGATATCTGCCAGCACCGCATTGACCTGATCGATGTACTCGTCACGACGCGCATCGCTGGCGTCGATCACATGCAGCAGCAGGTGCGCGAGGCGCGCCTCGGTCAGTGTGGACTGGAAAGCCGCCACCAGCTCATGAGGCAATTCGCGGATGAAGCCCACCGTATCAGCGAGCACCACATTGGCTCCGCCGGGCAACTGCAGGCGACGCACGGTCGGATCCAGCGTGGCGAACAGCTGGTTTGCGACGTACACATCAGCGCCGGTAGCGGAACGGAATAACGTTGATTTGCCTGCGTTGGTGTAACCGACCAGCGCTACGGAGGGAACCGGCACTTCAGCTCGTGCACTGCGGCCAGTATCGCGCTGCTGACGCAGTTTCTCGAGCCGCGCCGTCAGTGTGCGGACGCGCGTTGCCAGCAGACGACGATCGGTTTCGAGCTGGGTCTCCCCGGGACCGCGAAGACCGATACCACCCTTCTGACGCTCCAGATGTGTCCAGCCCCGCACGAGGCGACTGGACAGGTGCTTCAGCTGGGCCAGTTCGACTTCGAGCTTGCCTTCATGGCTACGCGCGCGCTGGGCGAAAATATCCAGTATCAGCGCATTGCGATCGAGCACGCGCCTGCCGGTTAGTTTCTCGAGATTGCGCTCCTGACTGGGCGAGAGCGGATGATCCACCAGCACCAGATCAGCGTTGAGGGTGCGCGCTGCCTGATTGACTTCTTCTGCTTTGCCGCTGCCGAGAAAGTAGCGCGGATCGGGGCGCTCTCGCCGGCCGGTGATCGTGGCTACGACCTGCGCACCGGCCGCACGTGCCAATTGTTCGAACTCGCTGAGATCGTCGGCACGTACTGGTGCGTTGAGACCGATGCGCACCAGTACGGCGAGTTCGCCGCCCCGCGGACGTTCAAACACGGATCAGGTCGCCCGCCTGCGCATCAGCTGGCGGATTCGGCGCCATCCTCGCTGGGCAGCATCACGGCACGGGCCGGCACCACGGTCGAAATAGCATGCTTGTAAACCATCTGGCTGACCGTGTTCTTCAGCAGGATCACGAACTGGTCGAACGAATCGATCTGGCCCTGCAGCTTGATGCCGTTGACCAGATAGATTGAGACCGGCACGTGCTCCTTGCGCAGGGCATTGAGAAAGGGATCCTGCAAAGATTGGCCTTTAGCCATGGTGTTCTCCTAGTCACACACCACGCCATGCCGGCGGGTGCCGATGAATTTGATAGGGTAATTCTATCATGTGGACTGCCGAGCGTCAGCTTTGTTCCAGCTGTAGGAGAATAAATTTCCGCAATTTTTCAAGCTCTTCCGGTGCATCGGCGACCCAAGCCTGCAGTCCGCTGTCCGCGCGCAGCCAGGTCATCTGCCGCTTGGCCAACTGTCGGGTGGCAATGATTGCGCGCTCACGCGCCTGAGCGAGACTGGAGCGCCCGGCGGCCCATTCCCACAGCTGCCGGTAGCCCACAGATCGGATCGCCGGAAGATCGGCGTGGAGGTCACCCCTTGCATGCAACTGCTGCACCTCTTGAGCCAGGCCATGACGCAGCATGGCATCGAAGCGATCGGCCAGGGCAGCGGCGTGTGCTCCGCGATCCGAGGGCCAGAGCGCGTGACGCAGCCAGTGGTACTCGTTAGAGGACCCCAGGGTCTCAGCCTGCCAGCTACTGATGCTGCGGCCCGTGAGCCGATACACCTCAAGCGCCCGCTGGATGCGCTGCGGATCGTTCGGATGGATACGTGCCGCGGCGAGTGCATCGACGCTTTGCAGCTGCGCATGCATCGCGGCCCAGCCCCGTGTCGCTGCCTCCGCGTCCAGCTGCGCCCGCACTGACAGAGACGCCGGGGGCAGCATCGCCATGCCGTGGTAAAGGGCCCGCAGATACAGCATCGTGCCGCCCACCAGCAGGGGGATGCGACCACGACCATGAATCGCATCAATGGCGCTGCGCGCATCACGCACGAAATCACCGGCGGAGTAAATGTCCCGGGGATCACGGATGTCGATCAGGTGATGAGGGATACAGGCGCGCTCGGCAGCGGTCGGCTTGGCCGAACCAATATCCATCCCTCGATAGACCTGCGCTGAGTCCACACTGACGATCTCGACCGGAAGGTCAGTCGCCAGCTGCAGCGCCCAGTGGCTTTTGCCAATACCTGTGGGCCCGGTCAATACGATAACTGGCGAAAGGCGTGACGCCGCTGAGACGGCGCCCAGGTTAGCAACGGAGGACATGTCAGCGGCCCCGCAGGAACAGGCTGTCGAGATCGGCCAGCGTGATCCTTGTCCAGGTTGGACGACCGTGATTGCACTGGCTGGCGCGTTCGGTCTGTTCCATCTGCCGCAGCAGCGCGTCCATCTCCGGCAGCGTCAGCCGCCGACCAGCGTGGATGGCACTGCGGCAGGCAATGGTTCCGAGGACCTGATCGACTGCACCATCGAGATGATGCGAGCCCTGCTCCGCGGCCAGATCACGTACCACCGTGCGCAGCGCATGGGCCACGTCACTGCGCGCCAGCAGCACCGGCACCGCCCGTACGGTCACCTGCGTCGGAGCCAGCTGCCCGACCTCGAAGCCCAGCTCGGCCAGGCGGTTGCGCTGCGCCAGCAGTGAGTCCACCTCGTGCTCGGCCAACTCCACCGACAGCGGAGTCAGCAATTGCTGCGAAGGCAACGGGCCAACGCCACGCTGCTGCTTGAGCTGCTCATACAGCACACGCTCATGGGCTGCATGCATATCAACAATGATCAGCCCGTTGGCATTCTGCGCGAGGATGTAAAGACCGTGCAGCTGCGCGATAGCCTGACCCAATGGTCGCATTGCCTGATCGGTGGTCGCGCCGGGCGGAGGCGACACCGATGGCTCATTCATAGGCTCGGAAACGGTCCACAGAGCACGCAGCGCCTGCATGGCATCGGCCGTGGGCACTGCCTGCGCCGGATCGGAATGAAACGAGTGATGCGCAGACGTCAAAGGCAGCTGCCCGATTCGCGCCGACTGCGGCACGAGTCCGGCAGCACTTACCGCACCGTGTCCGCCAGCGACGGGCATGGTGGCAGCCAGCGTGCGCTCGACGGCACGCATGACATACTCGTGCACGGCACGACTATCGCGGAAACGCAGCTCCCACTTCTGCGGATGCGCGTTCACATCAACAAGACCCGGGTCGATGCGCAGATCCAGTATGTAGGCCGGATGACGTCCGCCGTACAACACATCTCGATAGCCAACCCGCACAGCGCTGCCAAGCAGGCGATCACGCACCGCGCGGCCATTCACGAACCAGTACTGAAGGTCGGTATGCGTTCGCGCCG
The DNA here is from genome assembly GCA_964345055.1 of uncultured Steroidobacteraceae bacterium. Taxonomy (GTDB): domain Bacteria; phylum Pseudomonadota; class Gammaproteobacteria; order Steroidobacterales; family Steroidobacteraceae; genus FEN-1191. Next base: position 8,129 of record CAYFPW010000018.1, read on the forward strand.
CGGTTGGTAGGCCGATCCAGCCAGTGAGCTGCAGCATGCCGTCGGAGTGAACCGGCAGAGCCTGACCAAGAAACTCTTTGCCGACGATTCTCGAAATCCGAGCCTGCCGCGCCGCATCGCTGTCGGCAACGGGCAGATCCAGCACCACCCGCTCACCACGTCGCAGGCGCAGTGCTACACCTGGTACAGCCAGCGCCAATTGTTCGACACAGCGCTGGATATGTCCGAACTCGGTAGCCTCGGCACGCATGAACTTGCGCCGTGCTGGCACATTGAAAAACAGATCACGCACTTCGATGGTGGTGCCCTGCGGATGCGCAGCGGGCCGCGGACCGATCAGCTCACCGCCCTCGAGCCGCAGCTCGGCGGCCTGTTCGGCATGGAGGGCATGACTGGTAATTCGCAGCTTGGCCACCGAGCCGATGGACGGCAGCGCTTCACCGCGGAACCCGAGGGTCTCAATGGCCGCCAGATCATCGAGCGTGGCGATTTTGCTGGTCGCATGACGCTGCACGGCCAGTGCCAGTTCGCTGCCGGGGATGCCGCAGCCATCATCACGCACGCGGATCAGCTGTAGGCCGCCACCCTCGATATCGACTTCGATCCGGCCGGCACCGGCATCGAGCGCATTCTCCAGCAGTTCCTTGACCACCGAAGCGGGCCGCTCGATGACTTCACCGGCAGCGATTTGATCAACGAGGTTGGATGGCAGTACGCGTATGGTCACCGGCGCAGTTTACACGCAGCTACCCGAATCCAGCGTTCGGCCGCCGACAGATTCAATGCGTCTGCGCGATCTGGCTGACTTCGCCTTCGCTGCGCCGCCGCTCCTGCGACATGCGGGTGCCATCCGGCGGATGCAAACGAAAATACTTGAGGACGCCGCCACCGATGGCGTCGGCAAGACGCGCCTGATAGCTCGGGTCACGCAGCTTGGCCTCCTCGGCTGGGCTGGAGATGTACGCGGTCTCCACCAGCATGGAGGGCATGTCAGGGGCTTTCAGCACCACGAAGGCAGCGTATTGAACCTCGCGCTTGCGAATCGCGCCGACCGCGTCGAGCGCATTGAGCACATTGCCGGCCGCCTCCGCACTTCCGCCCAGAGCCGCTGTCTGCGACAGATCAACGAGCACCGAGGCCAGCGACTGGGCCCGACCAGCCAACGGCACACCGCGCAGATCCGCCGCATTTTCGCGATCAGCCAGAATGCGCGCAGCTTCACTGGATGCGCCGCGTTCGGAAAGCACATAGACCGAGGCGCCCTCGACATCCTGATCACGGACCGAGTCGGCATGGATGGAAACAAACAGGTCGGCGCCAGCGCGTCGCGCGCGTTCAGCGCGCTCACGTAGCGGCACGAATACATCGCGGTCGCGAGTCAGCATGGCATGGACGCCCGGTTCGCGATCCAACCGCTCAACCAGATTCTTAGCGATGGCCAGTGTCACGTTCTTTTCATGCGTGCCGCCAGGACCACTGGCTCCTGGATCCTCCCCGCCATGGCCGGCATCGACCGCCACCACGACATCCCGCCCCGCCTCAGGCGGCGCGTGGGCAGCAAGCACTCGTGTCTCGGGCGCTGCCCGCGCCACTGCAGTCAGCTCACTCGGTGACGGCTTGGGAGACTGGGATGCGATCGACGCGTTACCGCTTGGGCGCACTTGCACAGCAAGCGTTGAACTGGCCTTACCAGTGGGTGAAAGACCCGCGCTGGCGCCCGCAGAGAGTCCGACCACGATGCGCAGCGAACCATCTTTCTGAGCCCCCATGCGCAGTGACTCGACCAAACCATGCGCCGCCGGCAGCTTCAGGCTGGGGGCCGCGCGAGTGGCCGGCAGGTCGACGACGAAACGGCGCGGGTTATCCAGCATCAGCGTGCGTCCCTGAACCTCACCCTGCATCTTCATTGTCAAAGTGAGCGCACTGCCATCCGCATCCAGCGCGAGGTTCTGCAGCTGCGCCGCAGCCCGCGCATCAGTCCACGCCGCACCCAACAGACACAGCATCAGCACTGCGAACAGTGACCTGGACGCACCCTTGTCAGCCGGTTTTGCCACCGCGTAAAACATGCCAAGACTTTAGTGTGGGATAAGGGTTTTTACAATACATTTCAGTTACCTGGGAACACCTTCTACGGCGTTACCGCAGACGCCGCCAAGCCACTCGCACCCCCTGTCACTGATCCCACACAGGGTGACCCGGCGACCCTGCCCGGCCACAGCAAGCTCTATGTCAATGTCACAGGGCGGCAACGCTGGGCCAGCCTTCTCAGGCCATTCGATGAGCAGCAATGCACAGTCGAGCCACTGGTCACGCAGGCCCAGCGCCTCGAGTTCATCGACAGCGTTGAGCCGGTAGAGATCGATGTGTAACACCCGACCGTGAGGCGTGTCATAGGGCTCCACCAGCGTATAGCTCGGACTCGGGATACGCCCCGTCACACCCAGGGTACGCAGCACAGCCTGGGCAAGACTGGTCTTGCCGGCGCCGAGCTCGCCATGAAGATATGCGCTCAGGACACCTCCGTGCGACGACCACGGCGCATGGCGAGCCAGGTTCGCACCGAGGCCTTCCGTGTCCTCAGGGGATGCAAGACTCAGATGTACGCAGCGGCTCTCGGCGGTCCGCTCGTAAGGGTCCAGGGATTTGACTTCAGGGATCTTGGTCATTCGCCGCGACTGGCCTCGACCGTGAGAGCCATGGCCACATCGCCTGCCAGCAAGCCGCGCGCGCCATAGCGTTGCGCCAGTGTATCGCCGGCGCGCGCGTGGATCAGCACACCCGCACAGGCTGCGAGCCAAGGGTCGCGACACTGGGCAAGAACTCCGGCAGTGGCGCCGGTGAGCACATCACCCATACCCCCGCTGGCCATACCCGGGTTGCCAGCGCGGCAGAGTGCCGGAATGGCCCCGGTCTTCCCCACCAGCGTGCCGCTTCCCTTGAGAACGACCACCGCCCCGCTACGCTCGCACAGCTGGTGCAGGGCATCACGACGATCAGACTGAACCATGCGCGCTTCGATGCTCAGCAGGCGCGCGGCCTCACCTGGGTGCGGTGTGAGGACGCTGGGAGCCCGTAAGTGCCCCAACCCCTGCGCGGCCAGCAGATTCAACGCATCCGCATCGATGACAGATGGCTTACCGGCAGCCAGGACTTCGGCCAGCAGCGCACGCGCCCAGTCGTCCTGACCCAGGCCTGGCCCAATCGCGACCACCGTGCAGCGATCCAGCCATGGACGCAGTGCCGCAGCTTCCTCAACCCCTGCGGACATGAGTTCGGGCCGCGCCAAGGTCAAGCTGGCGGCGTGCGCCGGGCGAGTTGCCACCGTGACCAGTCCGGCGCCCACCCGCAGACAGGCCTCGCCGGCCAGTCGCGCCGCGCCCGGCATGCCCCAATTGCCACCGACCACCAGCACATGACCGAAAAGCCCCTTGTGCGCATCGCGCGGACGCCGCGGCAGAGCGGCGCGCACATCGCCGTCGTCCAGACAGTGCCACTGCGGGAGATCCTCGCCTTCTGCTCCGAGGCGCACACCCAGTTCATCGAGCAGCAACTCACCGCAGAACTCAGGCCCCTGCTCCAGACAGAGGCCCTGCTTCAGTGCCACAAAAGACAGCGTACGGGTAGCGCGAATCGCACCCTCGGTCGCTCGACCGGTATCACCGTCGACCCCCGAGGGAATGTCCAGTGCCAGCACGGGTCGCCCACTGCCATTGATGACTGCACACACACTGGCAAAGGGCTCACGGAGCGGCGATCTGAATCCGGTACCAAGGAGCGCATCAACGATCACATCACAACGCGCTGGGTCGGGATGCAACACAGAATCGAGCACACCGCCCGCAGAGAGGTAGTCATCGAAGGCACGACGCGCATCGCCACGCAATGCGGATGGATCAACCGCCGCATGCACCTGAACTTCAAAGCCCACAGCGCGTAACAGGCGCGCGAGCACGTATCCATCACCGCCATTATTGCCACCGCCGCAGGCCACGGCCACACGCCGCGCGGAGGGCCAGGCCAGCCGCAGCACGCGCAAAGCTGCGGCACCGGCACGCTCCATCAGCTCGTAGGCGGTGACGCCCTGAGTGGCGATGGCACGCGCGTCGAAGGCCCGCACCTGAGCGACGGAATACAGAGCCGAGGGCAGCGTCATGGCAGTCATTATACTGGCCTCGAACTATGGACCCTGACAGGAACAACAGCGACACCGGTAAGGGCGAGCCGCAGACCGCGGATGGGTTCGCCCTGCGTACCGCACTGGAGCAGTACGCGCGCGAACTGGGGTTCGATGCCCTGGGCGTCAGCGCAATCGACCTGGCGGAGGATGAGCGCCGCCTGAACGAATGGCTGGCCGCTGAACGCCACGGGGAAATGCACTACATGGCTCAGCACGGCCTGAAGCGAAGTCGCCCGGACGAGCTCCTGCCGGGCACGCTGCGCGTGATTGCGGTGCGCATGAATTACTGGCCGGCTGATGCACAGGACGCTTGGCAAACACTGAATGACGGCCATGGCGCCTATGTCTCGCGCTATGCCCTCGGACGGGACTACCACAAGGTTCTGCGACGCGGGCTGCGCCTGCTGGCCCAGCGGCTGCGCCAGCTCACCGGCTCCGCCCATCATCGGGTGTTCGTCGATAGCGCACCCGTTCTGGAAAAGCCCCTGGCCCGCAATGCTGGGCTGGGCTGGATCGGCAAGCACACCAACCTGATCGCCCGTGACGCTGGCTCGTGGTTCTTTCTCGGTGAAATCTACACCGACGTGCCGCTGCCGACGGACACCCCGGCCACCGCCCACTGCGGCACCTGCACGGCCTGCATGCCGGCCTGCCCCACAGGCGCCATCACGGCACCGTGGCAACTGGATGCGCGGCGCTGCATTTCGTATCTGACCATCGAACTGAAGGGCAGCATCCCGGAAGCGCTGCGAGCCCTGATCGGCAACCGGATCTACGGCTGCGATGACTGCCAGCTGGTTTGTCCGTGGAACAAGTTCGCGCGGGCTGCAACGCACCCTGACTTTCAGGTGAGGAACCGGCTCGATACCGCCTCATTGGTGGAGCTGTTCGGTTGGAGCGCCGAACAGTTCACAGAGCGGATGCAGGGCAGCGCAATCCACCGCATCGGATACGAGCGCTGGCTGCGCAACATCGCTGTGGCCTTGGGCAATGCCCCGCGCAGCGAACTGTCGCTCAATGCACTCCGGGCTCGCACGGACGATCCCTCGCCGCTGGTGCGCGAGCATGTGGCGTGGGCACTCAGCCGGCAGGAACCCTGAGATTATCGATCAGTCGGGCATTGCCGAGACGCACCGCGGTCAGCAACACAAACTCACGCGTCACCGAACTGGGCAAAGCAAGATCATCGGCGTCACGCACGGCGTAATAATCCACCTTCATTCCAGCTGCCACCAAGAGCGCAGCCCCAGCGTTTTCAATGGATGCAAAATCGCGCACGCCAGCACGCAGTCGCGCAGCGCCCTCTTGCAACGAACGGTATACCGCTGGCGCGCGGGCCCGATCCTCAGCACTGAGGTACCGGTTGCGCGATGAAAGCGCCAATCCGTCATCCGCACGAACCGTCGGCGCACCGACCACCTCGACGGGGATGGCCAGATCACGCGTCATCAGCTGCACCACACGGAATTGCTGGAAGTCCTTCTCGCCGAACACTGCGACATCCGGCGCCACGACACCAAAGAGCTTGGCAACCACCGTGGCAACGCCGTCAAAATGCCCCGGACGCACGACGCCACAGAGAATCTCTGACAGTCCGCGCACCGTGACCAGCGTGCGCTGGCTACCGCCCTCAGCATAGAGCTCGTCGACTCCCGGCGCAAACAGCAAGTCACACTGCGCTTCCTCCAGCATGCGTATATCGTCATCCGGTGTGCGCGGATAGCGGGCGTAATCCTCCTCAGGGCCGAACTGCAAAGGATTGACGAAGATGCTGACCACAACCCGGTCGCCGCGCTGACGTGCCAGCTGCAGCAGGCTGATATGACCCGCATGCAGGTTACCCATCGTCGGGACCAGAGCGATGCGCTGACCCGCCTTACGCCACACCCGAACCTGCGCGCGCACCTCTTCGACACTGCGCACGACCCGCATCGACCTCCCCTCGCTCATGCGAACTCGTGTTCGGCGGCCGGGTAACTGCCGGTACGCACGGCCTCCACATAGGCCTGTACCGCTTGCGTGCAGTCGCCGGCGCCCGCCATAAAATTGCGCACGAAGCGCGGCTTGCGTCCGCCGGTGATGTCGAGGATGTCGTACAGCACCAGGATCTGCCCATCAGTGGACGGGCCGGCACCGATACCAATGACAGGCACATGAACCGCCTCGGTGATCGTCTTGCCGAGCGCTGAAGGAATGCATTCGAGCAGCAGCAGATCAGCACCCGCGGCCTCGAGTGCCCGGGCATCGGCCAGCATGCGCTCCGCGGCCTGCTGCTCGCGACCCTGCACACGGAAACCACCCGTCTTGTGAACGGACTGCGGCCGCAGGCCCAGATGTGCACAAACCGGGATGTCATGACCGGCGAGAAACTCGACAATCTGCAGCTGTGAAGCGCCGCTCTCGAGTTTGACGACGCGAGCCCCGCCGTCCTGCATCAGTCGCGTGGCATTGGTCAGCGCCTGCTGCGGCGAGGTGTAACTCATGAACGGCAGGTCCGTCATGAGCAGCGCGCGCCGTAGGCCGCGCGCCACAGCCGCCGAGTGGTAAACCATCTGATCCATGGTCACAGGCACCGTCGTGTCGTGGCCCTGAATCACCATGCCCAGCGAATCGCCGGCCAGCACCACATCAACCCCCGCATCATCGAGAAGCCGGGCGAAACTGGCGTCATAGGCTGTCAGACAGGCAATTTTCTGCCGCTCGGCGCGCATACGCGCCAGGGTGGCCAGAGTCACCGGCGGACGATCGACATCACGATTCTGCAACTGCGT
>CAYFPW010000019.1:0-14265 GCA_964345055.1 uncultured Steroidobacteraceae bacterium
GCCCCCAGCCCCTCACCCGCTCCAGCCCGTCAGCACATCGTCGTCTCCGCTATCGGCGCCGACCGGCCTGGCTTGGTTCACGACCTGACGCGCGCCGTCGTCGAATGTGGCGGTAGCATTGCTGAAAGCCGCATGGTCACGCTGGGCAGCGAGTTTGCGATGCTGCTGCTGGTCAGTGGCAGCTGGCATGCCCTAGTGCGCATTGAGTCCGAGCTCAAGCGGGTCGGAGAGGACAAGGGATTGACGGTGCACCTGCGACGCACCGAGGCCCGGCAACCGCGCCGGGAAATGATGCCCTACACGATCGATGTGGTCAGTGTCGACCAGCCGGGCATCGTGGCGGGGCTATCGGGCTTCTGCACCGGTCGCGGCATCGACATCGGCGAGGTCAGCTCCAGGTGCTATACCGCTGCCAACACCGGCGCAGCCATGTTTGCCGTGCAGATGGGAATCAATGTTCCGTCTCGACTGAACGTATCTCAGCTGCGGGAGGATTTCATGGAGTACTGCGACTCGATGAATCTGGATGCCATTCTGGAGCCAGTCAAATCATGAGCATGCCCAGCGTCGGTAAACCCGTGCCAGATTTCCGCCTGCCATCTACTGCCAAGGATGCGGAACTGTTCCGTCTCAACGAGGCACGCGGAACCAAACTCGTGCTGTACTTCTACCCGCGCGACAACACTCCCGGCTGCACGCTGGAGAGTCAGGAATTCCAGCAACTGTTGCCGCGTTTTCGCCGCGCCGGCGTAAGGGTCTGCGGCATCTCGCGTGACACTCTGGCCTCGCATCAGAAGTTCTGCACGAAGCTCGGCTTCGAGTTCGAACTACTGGCCGACGCCGACGAAAAGGTCTGCGAACTGTTTGGCGTCATGAAAGACAAAAACATGTATGGCAAGAAAGTGCGCGGCATCGAGCGCAGCACATTCCTGATCGACGAGCGCGGAGTGCTGCGGCAGGAATGGCGCAAGGTGAAGCCAGAGGGGCACGCAGCCGAGGTGCTGGCGGCCGCTCAGAAGCTCTAGGCAGGCGAACCATCGGCATGAGGAAAATGCGCCGTCGTCTGTTTGTCCTGGACACCAACGTGCTGATGCACGATCCGACGGCGATTTTCCGCTTCGAAGAGCACGACATCTTTCTGCCCATGGTGGTGATCGAGGAACTCGACGCCAACAAGAAAGGCCTGTCGGAAGTGGCGCGCAATGCCCGACAGGTGAGCCGCTTCCTCGACGATATGATGCGCGGCGTCACCAAGGAGCAGATTGACGCCGGCCTGCATATCCCGTCTGCCGTCGGCGTCAGCCCCGGGGGAAAGGACGCATCCGGCCGTCTGTTCTTCCAGACGCGTACCTTCGAGGTCCCGGCCGGCCACGCCCTGCCCGGCTTTGGCGCCGACAATGCCATCCTCGGGCAGACGCTGGGCCTGCAGAAATCCACCAACGATCGCGCCGTGGTGCTGGTCTCCAAAGACATCAATCTGCGTATCAAAGCGGCCATCGCCGGCATTCACGTTGAGGACTACTACAGCGACAAGTCCATCGAGGACTCCGACGTGCTGTACACGGGCGTGCACCGACTGCCCGCAGACTTCTGGGATCGAGTTGGCGGTGACATGAAGTCCTGGAGGCAGGAGGACCGCACACTCTACGAGCTGCATGGCCCGGAAGTGACCGGCTGGAGTCACAATGAATTCGTGCACGAGGAAGCGGAAGCTGGCATCGAAGCCATCGTGCGCAAGATCACGGGTGATGTGGCCACACTGGAGCTGACGGCCGACTATCGCAGCGAGCGCCATGCTGTCTGGGGAATCACCGCGCGTAATCGCGAACAAAATCTGGCCCTGAACTTGCTGATGGATCCGGAGATCGATTGCGTATCGATCCTGGGTCCAGCTGGCACCGGCAAGACGCTGCTGGCACTCGCCGCTGGTCTCACCCAGACACTGGACAGGAACCGTTTCGCCGAAATCATCATGACGCGCGTGACGATTCCACTCGGTGAGGACATCGGTTTTCTGCCGGGCACCGAGGAAGAAAAGATGGAGCCCTGGATGGGCGCATTGATGGACAACCTCGAGGTCCTGACGCACAACGCCGAAGGCGGCAGCTGGGGACGCGCGGCAACGAACGACCTGCTGCGCAATCGCATCAAGATCCGCTCGCTGAACTTCATGCGTGGGCGGACCTTCCTGAACCGCTTCATCATTCTGGATGAGGCGCAGAACCTGACGCCGAAGCAAATGAAGGCACTGGTCACCCGCGCGGGACCGGGAAGCAAACTCATCTGCTTGGGGAATCTGGCACAGATCGACACCCCCTATCTGACTGCCACCACATCCGGCCTCACCTATCTGGTCAATCGGATGCGGGGATGGGGTCATGCCGGCCACATCACGCTGGTGCGCGGCGAACGCTCGCGCCTGGCTGACCATGCCTCTGAAGTGCTGTAGGTGGATCCAGTGCGTCAGCGGAACTTCCACGCCTTTTTCCGGTCACTGAAAGAATGAAACGTAGCGCCGCACTGTTGGCATTGATTGCTGGCGCAGGGCTCTCCACGCTCGCGAATGGCGCGAGCAATGCAGGCGCCCTCAGCAGCCAGCTGCCTGACATGGGCAATCCGGCGAGCGTCTCTCTCAGCAAGGCGGATGAGTATCAGTTGGGTCGGATGATCGTGCGCGGCATGCACGACCAGAACCAGCTGCTGGAAGACCCTGAGCTAGCCGATTACATGCAGCAGCTCGGCAGTCGCCTTTCAGCCCAGACGCGCGCTGATGGCGATAACTACCAGTACTTCGTGGTTCGGGAACCCGTCATCAATGCCTTCGCCCTGCCCGGCGGATTCATCGGCGTGAATTCCGGTCTGATGCTGCTCACGGACAGCGAATCGGAACTGGCCAGCGTACTCGCTCACGAAACCGCCCATGTGCGACAGCGCCATATTGCCCGTGCCATTCAGGCGCAGTCGCGCGCGTCGCTGGCCACCATGGCCACACTGCTGGCCGCCGTACTGGTTGGCGTGGCCGGAGGCAACGGTCAGGCCATGATGGGCGGTATTGCCATGGGCCAGGGACTGGCCATGCAGCAGATGATGAACTTCACGCGCAGCGAGGAAGCCGAGGCGGATCGCATCGGCATCAGCTATCTGGCCAGCGCTGGCTTCAACACGGCCGCAATGCCGGCATTCTTCGAGGAGATGGGCCGGCGCGAAGGCGTCAGTGACAGCGGTCCGCTGGATATTCTGCGCTCACATCCGGTGACCCATGAGCGTATCGCTGAAACTCGCGCTCGTGCCGCCCAGTACGCAGGCAGCAAGGTCACCGAGTCCAACCTCTATCGCTGGATGCGCGAGCGGTTGCGTGTGGCCTGCGCGGATCCTTCAGTCGACATGCGGGTGTACTACGATCGCCTGCGCGACACCCGACCGCTCAGTGATGCCGAGCGCTACGGCGAGGCGCTGGCGCAGCTGCGCGCAAATCAACCTGGTCCCGCCGTGACCACACTTCGATCACTGCAGACGACTTACCCGGAGCTAACGGCACTGTACGGCGCCCTCGGCGAGGCCCTAATGGCCTCCGGCCAGCCGGAGGAGGCTCGCGCCACCTTCGAACGCGCACTGCAGCTCTTCCCACGGAACGCGCCGATCACTCTGCATTACGCGGACATGTTGATGGCCAGCAATAGCGCCAAGCAGGCCTATGACCTGCTGCTGGATCTCTTCAACAACGTCATGCCCACGCCTGCGCAGATCCGCCTCACCGCACAGGCGGCGAGCGCCGCCGGCAGCGAAGGAGACGCGTATTACTACATGGCTGAGTACCATCTGTCCGGCGGCAATCTGGCGCTAGCCAACCAACAGCTGGAGTTAGCCCTGGCAGCGCCGGATCTGACCAGTGTGCAACGTCAACGCTTCCGCGCCCGCATGCTCGAGATCCGCACTTGGCTGCGCGAGCAGCAAATGCAGAAACCGCGGGAAATTGCCGGCGAGTAATCGTGCTATCTGTACTGGTAGAATGAGCAGCCATGAATCTTCGTCAACTGGGCCCAGCGTTGCTGGCCTGTCTCTTGGCTGGCGGCTGCACCAGCCTCCCGAACACCAAGCCTGACCAGCGCGATCCGCTGGAGAGCTACAACCGCTGGATGTTTGGCGTCAACGATGCCATCGATCGGACAGCAGTCCGGCCGGTGGCGCAGACTTACGTGCGCACGCTTCCGCAACCGATGCGCCGCGGCATCAGCAACTTCTTCGGTAACCTCGGCTACCCGCGAACCATCGCCAACGATTTCCTGCAGGCGAAGCTGGGCGATGGGGCCAGGGACACTGCGCGTCTGGTGGTCAACTCAGTTCTGGGTCTCGGCCTTTTCGACCCCGCATCGAATCTGGGACTTGAGCGTCATAACGAGGACTTTGGCCAGACATTGGGGCGCTGGGGCGTTGGCCCGGGCCCTTATCTCATCCTGCCGCTGCTGGGACCTTCCACAGTTCGCGACACCCTGGGCAGGGTACCCGATGAATACAGCACTGGCCGTCACTACATCGAAGACAGCACCGTTAAATGGTCGCTGACCGGCCTCGACGTCATCGACCAACGCGCCTCTCTGCTGGATGCGGAGCGATTCACCAAGGATACCTTCGATCGCTATGCGTTCATTCGCAACGCATGGCTGCAGCGGCGCGAATATCTGGTGCACGATGGAAACATTCAGGATCCGGCGCTCGAGGATTAATCGCCGGTTCAAGCTAGGACATGAACCGACGCCCTAGGACGATGCAGTCAACAGTCCTTCGACTTCGCTCAGCTGCGCCAGCGACTGAAGCGTCGGCGGCAGATTGACATAGCGCACCCCCTTGCCACCCTGCTGCGCCATTGCAAGCCAGTCAATCAGTAGCGCCAGACCAGCGCTGTCTGCCTGACATACCTCCGACAGTTCCATCTGCAGGACCGTGTCCGCATTTTCCACAAGGTACCGCCCAGACCGATACAGCAATGGCACCGTGGCAACAGTGAGATCGCCCACGATCTTGACCGATCCGTCGGGCTGCGGACTAAGCATTGCTGTCGCCGCCATTTTCAGCCCTTGCGGGTGTCGCCACCCGAGGCCTCCAAACGCTTGATCAAAGCATCGAGACCAGTGCGATCCACTTCCGCACCATAGTCATCGCGAAAGCTCTTGACGTAGCTGATTCCCTCAATGACCACGTCCCAGACCTTCCAGCCCTTATCGGTGCGCCGCAGGCTGTAGTTCACTGCCACCAGCGTTCCGTCATTCTTGCGCACCTGGCTGCGCACCGTGGCGTTTGTCGCCCCGGCCTCACCGCGATACGGCAGCACCTTCAGCCGGTCAGCAGTAAAACTCGTAATCGCGAAGCTGTAGGTGCGCAGCAGCGAGTGGTAGAAGCCGTCGATGAAGCGGCGACGCTGCTCCGGGGTGGCCCCTGCCCAATGACGGCCGAGCACGAGCTGCCCCGAATACTCGGTATCAAAGTACGGCAACAGCACACGCGTCACGACAGCCTCGAGCTTCTGGGGCTGCTTCTGGTATTGCGCGCGATTCGCATCAAGATCATCCAGCATCACCTTAGCCGCCGTCGAGATCAGCAACCCCGGTTCGCTGCCATCTACCCCATTCGCATCAACGCTGGCATAGGCTAGGGAGACCGTGCAGGCACCCATCAGTGAGAAGAGAGCAGCACAGATGCTTTTACTAAAACGCATCACTTTTTCTCCTCACCACCGGCAGAGGCAGACTTGGAGTCACTGCTCTTGCCTGCGAAGCTCGAGAAAAGTTTGTTCACCAGATTTTCAAGCACCAGCGCCGACTGCGTGAACTCGATGCTGCTGCCCTCCTTCAGGTAGGTGTCGGCGCCACCCGCGCTCAGGCCAATGTACTTGGCGCCCAGCAACCCGGATGTTTGTATCGCCGCATCACTGTCGGTTGGGATGCGATCGAAGCGACTGGCGATGGACAGCTTCACCACCGCGCGGAAGTCACTGCCATCCACATTCACGGCATCGACCCGGCCGATGCGCACGCCCGCCATGGTCACCGGTGCGCCAACCTTCAGATCGCCGACGTTGTCGAACCGCGCACTGACCGTATAGCCATCACCGGCCACTGCCCCGAGCCGCAGGCCACTGCCCGGCAGTTGCGTAGTCAGAAAGGCCAGTGCCGCAAAGCCCAGCAACACGAACAGCCCCGTGCCGATTTCCAGCGATCGATTACCCGCGCTCATAGATCTCCCGATTCCCGTTCGCTGCGATCAAAGAAAAGCAGCCGTCAGCATGTAATCCAGAACCAGCGTCAAAACCGCTGAAATCACCACCGTACGCGTCGTGGCCAGCCCCACGCCGGAAGCCGTCGGCTCCGTATGATAGCCCTGATAAACAGCGATCAGGCTGCAGGCCAGACCGAAGCATAGGCTCTTGATGAGCCCCTCATTGACATCCTTGAATTCCACCGCGCTCTGCATCTGCGACCAGAACGAACCCGACTCGACTCCCATGAGACCCACGCCCACCAGATGAGCTCCGAGCAGGCCCACCACATCGAAGATCGCTGTCAGCAAGGGTACAGCCACCACACCGCCGATGAAGCGCGGCGCCACCACGCGTCGCACCGGATCCACGGCCATCATTTCCATTGCCGTGAGCTGATCGGTGGCGCGCATGAGTCCGATTTCAGAAGTCAGCGAAGTACCCGCCCGTCCTGCGAACAAGAGCGCCGTTACAACCGGGCCAAGCTCCTTGATCAGACCCAGCGCTGCCGCGACACCCAAGGCCGATTCGGAACCAAAACGCTGCAGCAAATCGTAGCCCTGCAGGCCCAGGACCATGCCCACGAAAAGACCGCAAAGCATCACGATAATCAGCGAGCGACCACCGGCATTGTAGGTCTGAACAATGACGTGACGCGGCGAGCGTAGAGCCGGGCCGCACTGGCGTAGAATACGAACAAAAAATAAGGCTACCGCACCGATTTCACCCAGCACCCTGCCGATCGGACCACGCCGTCTGGCACCGCTCGACGTGGATTTCATGTCTGCCCTGCTCCGATCGACTCGCCCGGCAAATCACCCAGCAGTTGCTGACGATAATCCGGTGCCGGGTAATGGAACGGAACCGGGCCATCGGCCAGACCGTTCATGAATTGGGTGACCACGGGCAGCGCCGCAGCGCGTAGCTGCTCTGGACTGCCGGATGCAACCACACGACCTTCGGAAAGCAGATAGCTCTGGTGGGCGATCGTGTTCAGTTCCCGCACATCATGCGAGACCACCACGCTGGTGATGCCCAGCGAGCTGTTCAGTGTCTGAATCAGGCGCAGTGTCACGCCCATGGAGATCGGATCGAGGCCGACGAAAGGCTCGTCGTAGATCAATACTTCCGGATCCATCACGATGGCCCGTGCCAGCGCCACGCGACGCGCCATTCCGCCGGACAGAGAGCCGGGCATCAGCGCCGCGGCTCCGCGCAGACCCACGGCGTGCAGCTTCATCAGCACCAGACGCCGCAGCACCGGCTCGGGCAGCGCCGTGTGTTCGCGCAGCGGGAAGGCCACATTCTCGAAGACATTGAGGTCGGTCAGCAGGGCACCGTTCTGAAACAGCATGCCAACTCGCCGGCGCATGGCGTAGAGCTGGTCTCGGGACATTTGGGTGACATCATCGCCAAAGATCCGCACGCTTCCAGATTGGGGCCGGATGGCACCCATCAGCAGGCGCAGCAGTGTGGTCTTGCCGGTACCGCTCGGGCCCATGATGGCCGTGATACGGCCACGTTGAACAGTCAGGTCCAGCCCGCGGAAGATGGAACGCCCACCGACCGCATAGGCCACATTGCCAACCTCGATCAGCGCTGGCGCGTCGATGATTCCCAAGCCTCCCTGAACGTTACCCGAGTCATAGACCAGTCGCAGACTGGCCAGTTCCAACGGGTGCGATCATAACAAATCCACCATAGGCAGCCGGCCAAAAGAGTACTAAAATAGTCTTCCTTCAATGACCCAACAGACTCCCGGCAGAACCGTATGCTGCGAATCAGCCGATTGACCGACTATGGAACCGTGATTCTGGCGCGCTTGGCGTCAGCACCAGAACGTCAGTTCACCGCCACCGAACTGACGCAACTGACGCGCGTGCCGGCGGCCACGGTCCGCAAGCTGCTTAAGCAGCTGCACGCCCATGCGCTAGTGGAATCGACCCGCGGGTCACATGGCGGCTATCGCCTCGCCCGCCCACCGGCACAGATCAGCGCGGCACAGGTCTTGGCTGCACTGGAAGGTCCGGTGGCTCTAACAGAGTGCGCGCAGCATCAGACCAGCTGCGGAATCGAGGGGTCATGCGGCGTGGGTCGTGCCTGGCAGCGCGTGAATGTAGCAATTCAGAACACACTGCAGGACATCAGCCTGCTGGATCTGGCCGGACTGGCCGCCGAGCCCATCCGGTTTCCCGCGCTGGAGCGCCAGCTGCGCAGCCAACGCGCTGCCTCCACAGCGCCACGCAGGAGCTGAGCATGAGTAACGCTTCCGATCTAGATATGCTGGTCAGCAGCCAGTACCGGCATGGATTCGTCACCGACATCGAATCCGATACCGTACCGCCCGGGCTTGATGAGAGCGTCGTGCGGCTGATATCGCGCAAGAAAAACGAGCCGCAATTCCTGCTCGATTGGCGTTTGCGCGCCCTCGCTCATTGGCAGCAGCAGCCAGCGCCGCGCTGGGCCCATGTGCAGCATCCACCGATCGATTTCAATGACATCTCCTACTACTCCGCGCCGAAGTCGCAGACTGACGGACCGAAGAGCCTGGATGAGGTGGACCCGAAGCTGCTGGCCACCTACGACAAACTCGGCGTACCCCTACACGAAAGAGCGCGGCTCGCCGGCGTCGCCGTCGATGCCGTCTTTGACAGTGTTTCGGTGGCAACCACGTTTAAGGATCGTCTCGCCGCGGCCGGCGTGATCTTCTGCCCCTTCTCGGAGGCGGTGCAGCAGCATCCGGAGCTGATCGAGCGCTACCTCGGCAGCGTCGTACCCTACACAGACAACTTTTACGCCACGTTGAATTCGGCCGTCTTCTCTGATGGATCGTTCGTCTATGTGCCGCCTGGCGTACGCTGTCCGATGGAGCTGTCCACCTACTTCCGGATCAATGCCGCCAAGACCGGTCAATTCGAGCGCACTCTGATCATCGCCGATGCAGGCAGCCATGTCAGTTATCTGGAAGGCTGCACAGCACCCATGCGCGATGAGAACCAGCTGCACGCGGCGGTTGTGGAACTGGTCGCGCTAGATGACGCCCAGATCAAGTACTCCACCGTACAGAACTGGTATCCGGGAGATGCCGAGGGACGCGGCGGAATCTACAACTTCGTCACCAAACGCGGCGAATGCCGCGGGCGCAACTCGCGCATCAGCTGGACGCAGGTCGAAACGGGTTCGGCCATCACCTGGAAGTACCCGAGCTGCGTGCTGCGCGGCGCGAATTCCGTCGGGGAGTTTTACTCGGTCGCGGTAGCCAACAACTATCAGCAGGCCGACACCGGCACCAAGATGATTCACATCGGCGCCAACACCCGCAGCACCATCGTCTCCAAGGGCATCTCTGCTGGCCACGGCCAGAATGCGTACCGCGGACTGGTGCGAATGATGCCCAGTAGCCACGGCGCGCGTAACTACACACAGTGCGATTCACTGCTGATGGGACCCGACTGCGGCGCGCACACTTTCCCCTATATCGAGTCGCGCAATCCAACCGCCGTGGTCGAACATGAGGCGAGCACCTCCCGCATCAGCGAAGAGCAGCTGTTCTACTGCCTGCAGCGCGGACTCGACAGCGAGGATGCCATCAACATGATCGTCAACGGATTTTGTCGTGACGTATTCAAGGAATTGCCCATGGAATTTGCCGTCGAGGCGCAAAACCTGCTGGCCGTCAGTCTGGAAGGAGCTGTGGGATGAACGGGACGCCACTACTTGAAATCGAGAACCTGCAGGTAGCGATCGCGGACAAGCTGGTACTGCGTGGACTGTCGCTGACACTCCATGCCGGTCAGGTACACGCCATCATGGGCCCCAATGGCTCCGGCAAGAGCACACTCGCGCATGTTCTGGCCGGCCGCCCCGGATACGAAATCCGCGGCGGCAGTGTGCGCTTCCGCGGTGAGGATCTGTTCGCGATGGCGCCGGAAGAGCGTGCCCGCGCCGGCGTATTCCTCGGCTTCCAGTATCCGGTCGAAGTTCCGGGAGTGAACAACGCTTACCTGCTCAAGGCTGCGCTGAACGCACGGCGCCGTCAGGCTGGCCAGCCGGAAATCGATGCGTTCGAATTCCTGACGCTGGTCAAGCGGCATATGCAGACCATGCAGATTGACGAGAGCTTCCTGGGGCGCGGAGTCAACGAAGGCTTCTCCGGTGGCGAAAAGAAGCGCAACGAGATCCTGCAGATGCTGGTGCTGCAACCTACGCTGGCGCTGTTGGATGAGACGGATTCAGGACTCGATATCGACGCGCTGAAGGTGGTCGCCAAGGGAGTCAATTCACTGCGCTCTCCGGACCGCGCAATCCTCCTGATCACGCACTATCAACGACTCCTCGACTACATCGTGCCCGACCACGTGCACGTACTGGCGCGCGGACAACTGTTGAAGAGCGGTGACAAGTCACTGGCTCTTGAGCTGGAGCGGCGCGGCTACGACTGGCTTCTGGAGGGGCTGCCAGCCTGAATACCATGACGCGCACCGCTGACAACTGGCTGGAACCGCTCGCCAAATCCGATTCCGCGGCGGCTACTGCTCTCGCGGCAGTCAGGTCACAAGGACTGCCTTCGGCGCGTGATGAGCACTGGAGCTACGCTCATCTGCGCTCACTGGCTGGAGTGCAACAGCTCGCAGCCATCACCGCTGACGCGGCTGCGGCCGCAGTCACGGCTGCCCCATCGCTGCCAGCGCCGCTGCCAGGGATACCGCGGCTGGTGCTGGTCGATGGACATCCGCAGGCCGCCCTATGCGATCCCGGCGCCTGGAACGCGCTCACCATCTCGTCGGACCCACTGCCACTGAAATTCACGGATCCCGACCTCCGCTTCGGCTCGCTTGCCGCTCTGCTCTCCAGTCAAGCACTGCAGTTGCAACCCTCGAGCCACAGCGACAACGCCCTGGAGCTGCTGTACCTACACACCGGGCAACGCGGCTCGGTGTATCCACGCCTGTCTTTGAAACTGCCCGCGAACGCACGAATGACCTTGGTGGAGCGCCACAGCGGTGGCACCCATGCCGAATCCTTACTGTGTTCTGCGCTGGATATCGACATGTCCTCCGGATCGCGGCTGGAATTGCATCGATTGCATGAATTCGGGTCCAGCACGTTGCTGCTCGATCAGTTGCAGATGCGGCTCGCCGACAATGCCGAGTGCGAGATCCACCAGCTCAGCGCCGGAGGCTCCATCACCCGCCACAGTGTGGTTGCACAACTGGCAGGCCGCGACGCCCGCTTCAGTTGGCATGGGGCAGCCGTACAGCAAGACGACGAGCGCCATGATTCTCTGGTGCGCATCCGTCATGAGGCGGCGGCAAGTCATAGCGACTACCGCTTCCGCGCCCTCGCGGCCGGACGCGCGCATGTCAGCGCCACGGCTGACGTGTTGGTCCCGGATTCAGCGCACGGCGCACGGGTTCGCCAGTCACTCCGCGGACTGATCGATGGGCGCGGCGCGCACATCAATCTGCGCCCAAGACTCGAGATCAACACCAACGATATCCAAGCCTCCCATGGCGCGACCACAGGCCAGCTGGATGAACAACTGCTGTTTTACCTGCTGTCACGGGGCCTGGATACACGCGAAGCGCGCGCCATGCTGATGTGGGCGTTCCTCGCCGACGTGGTGGGCACGGTCCGTCAGCCGGCACTGCGCCGCGCCGCGGAGGAAATTGCCGCGCGCCATCTTGCCGACGCTGCCACCCTGCAGCTAGCCGGGAGTCTCCTGTCATGAGCCCCGCGTACGATGTTGCGCAGGTGCGCTCGGTATTCCCTCTGCTGCGCCGGACGGTCCATGGCAAACCCTTGGCCTACCTGGACAGCGCAGCTTCCGCACCGATGCCGACACCGGTCATCGAGGCGATGGACCGCTACGCCAAAGACCACCATTCCAACGTGCATCGCGGCGTGCACCTTCTCAGCCAAGAAGCCACGGAAGCCTACGAAGGCGCGCGCAATATCGTGCGCCGCTTCGTCAATGCACGCAGCACCCGCGAAGTGATCTTCACCCGCGGCACCACTGAGGCCATCAATCTCGTGGCCCAATCCTGGGCGCGGAGCACCTTGGGCAACGGCGATGAAGTGCTCATCACTCACATGGAGCATCACGCCAACATCGTGCCTTGGCAGCTAGCCTGCCAGGCTACGGGCGCGCGGCTAGTGGCCGCTCCGTTGTTGCCCAACGGGGAACTGGACATGGAGCGCTTTCGGGCGCTGATCAGCCCTCGCACGCGCCTGATCGCAGTGACGCAGGTTTCCAATGCGCTGGGCACCATACTTCCGCTGCCGGAGATTAGTCAGCTGGCACGCAAACATAGCATCCCATGGCTGGTCGATGGCGCTCAGGCCATCGCGCATGGCATCGTGGATGTTCAAGCCATTGGCTGTGACTTCTACGCCTTCTCGGGCCACAAGCTGTACGGACCCACGGGCATCGGCGTACTGATAGGCCGCGAAGCCCTGTTGGAGAGCATGCCACCCTGGCAAGGCGGAGGCGACATGATCCGCAGCGTTAGGATCGAGCACAGTGAATGGAACGAACTGCCATGGAAATTCGAGGCAGGGACTCCACCTATCGCTGCAGCCATTGGACTGGGGGCAGCGATGGAACATGTCGAATCACTCGGGCGGGAGGCCATTGCCGCGCATGAGATCGCGCTGGCACAGCATGCCGAAAAGGCACTACTCGAGATCGATGGCTTGCGCATCATTGGCACGGCCGCGCACAAGGCGCCGGTGATCTCCTTCACGCTCGATGGCGTGCATCCGCACGACATCGGCACCGTGGTGGACCTGGAGGGCGTCGCTATTCGCACCGGCCATCACTGTGCCATGCCGGTCATGGAGTTCTATGGCCTGCCGGCCACTGCACGCGCCTCTCTGGCGTGTTTCAGCAACGAGGACGATGTGCAGCGCTTGGTCGCCGCACTGCGTCGCGTCTGTGAGGTATTCCGCTGATGGATCTGAAAGATCTTTACCGCGAGGTGATTCTTGATCACAACCGGAGCCCGCGCAATTTTGGTCGACTGGATCCTGCTGATGCCGAGGCTACCGGCCATAACCCGCTCTGTGGTGATCGACTGCATCTGACGCTGCGCCTTGATGGCGAGCGCATCAGTGATCTGGCCTTCGACGGCCAGGGCTGCGCCATTTCGGTGGCATCGGCATCATTGATGACGGAAGCCGTCAAAGGACAATCGCGCGGAGATTTCTCGGTGCTGTACCAGAACATGCACCGTCTGCTGACTGAGCCGGAATTCCACCCAGCCCACGACCTAGGCAAGCTCATGGCATTGGGCGGCGTACGTGAGTTCCCGGCCCGCGTGAAGTGCGCCAGTCTCTGCTGGCATACGCTCGATGCGGCCCTCAAACAACATGGCGCTGCCACCGCAATGGGCGGCGCGACCATCAGCACTGAATGACAGGAACGACGATGGCCCACCAGGAAAACGAGCCGTTCATCATCGGTCGTCCCGTCGAGGCGGTGATGGTCCCCTCCGGCCAGAGCATTACGCTGCAGCCAGGCGTCGCCGGGTTCATTACTCAGGCGCTGGGCGGAAGCTTCACTCTCTATGTCGAGGGAAATCTCTATCGCCTAGCCGGATCTCAGGCTGACGCCATCGGCAAAGACGTGGCCAAAACGCCGGAGTTGCCGCCCAATGCCACCGAGGACGACGTCCGCGAGCTGGCCTGGCAGCAGATGCGCAGCTGCTATGACCCAGAGATCCCGGTCAATATCGTCGATCTGGGGCTCGTCTATGAATGTGTAGTGGCCACCAATGAAGATGGAACGCGTGCCGTCACCGTCGACATGACGCTGACCGCACCGGGTTGCGGCATGGGCGATGTGCTGGTAGCCGACGTACGCGAAAAAATCGAGGCGATACCGACGGTCCAGCGGGCTGCAGTCAATCTTGTTTTTGATCCACCCTGGAGCCGCGCGATGATGTCCGATGCGGCCAAGCTGCAGACCGGCATGATGTGGTGATGCGTGAGCTGATTCTCATGCGTCATGC
>CAYFPW010000020.1:0-13747 GCA_964345055.1 uncultured Steroidobacteraceae bacterium
CCGTTCTCGATCGAGTCGGCCGCCAAGCAGGTCCGTCAGCTGGAAATCAACTGTCACGAGTTTGGAGTCGAGCTGCTGCATTTGCAGCATGACCAGCGCGGCATCGTTCACATCGTCGGCCCCGAACAGGGACTGACTCAACCGGGCAAGACCGTCGTCTGCGGGGACAGTCATACGAGCACGCACGGTGCTTTTGGCGCCCTCGCCTTCGGCATTGGCACCACTGAAGTGGGCCACGTTCTAGCCACGCAATGCCTGTTGCAGCGTCGCCCCAGCACCTTCGCGATCAATGTCAGTGGCAAGCTGGCCTCCGGCGTCAGCGCGAAGGACATGATCCTCGCGATCATCGGTGAAATTGGTGTATCCGGTGGTACCGGCTCGGTGATCGAGTATCGCGGCAGTGCGGTGCAGGCGCTGTCGATGGACGAGCGCATGACAGTCTGCAATATGTCGATCGAGGCTGGCGCTCGCGCCGGACTGATTGCGCCAGATGACACGACCTTTGCTTATCTGGAGCATACGCGGCGTGCACCGAAGGGATCTGATTGGTCCCGCGCGCTGGCTGATTGGCGCACCCTCCCCTCAGACCCGGGCGCGAAGTTTGATCGCGAGATCACTCTCGACGGTCATCTCATTGAACCGATGATCACGTATGGGACTCATCCAGGCATGGTGATTCCGGTCAGCGGTACTGTCCCGGTGAAGCGCAACGACCCGGTCTTTGACAAGGCGCTGGCCTACATGGGTCTGCAGGCCGGTCAGCCGATCCGCGAACAGCCCATCAACGTGGTATTCATCGGAAGCTGCACCAACGGGCGCCTGGAGGATTTGCGCGCCGCCGCCAGCGTCCTGCGCGGCCGCAAGGTTGCCTCGGGCGTGCGGATGCTGGTCGTGCCAGGCTCACAGCCCGTCAAACGCGCAGCCGAGGCCGAAGGGCTGGATCGGATCTTCACCGAAGCCGGTGCGGAGTGGCGCGAATCCGGCTGCTCAATGTGCATTGGTATGAACGGCGACAATGTCGGCCGCGGCCAGTACAGCGTCAGCACCAGCAACCGCAATTTTGAAGGCCGCCAGGGCCAGGGCGCCCGCACCTTGCTCGCCAGTCCCCTGACCGCAGCGGCTTCGGCTGTTCGCGGCCGGGTCACCGATGCGCGCGAGTTGCTCAACGGCTGAACCATTGAACACGAGGCATTGACTCCGTGGAACCCATCAAACAGATCCGCAGCCGCACTGCCGTGCTGCCCTATACCAACATCGATACCGACCAGATCATCCCGGCCCGCTTCCTGACGACCACTTCGCGCGCCGGTCTGGGTGCATCGCTGTTTGCAGACTGGCGCTACGATGAACAGGGCGCACCCAAGACTGAATTTCCGCTGAATCAGACCGCGACGCAGGGCTGCCGGGTGCTGGTAGCTGGGCGAAATATCGGCTGCGGCTCGTCGCGCGAACATGCGCCCTGGGCGCTGCTCGATTACGGCTTCCAGGCCGTGATCAGCACTGAGATCGCCGATATCTTCCGTAACAACTCACTGAAGAACGGGCTGGTGCCTGTGGTGGTCGATGAAGCCACAGCGAGCTGGCTGCTGGCCAACCCCGGCGTCGAGGTGACCATTGATCTGGAAAGCGGAACCCTGGGCCTGCCGGATGGCAAGAAGGTCCCCTTCCCGCTTGAGGGTTTCGCGCGCTATTGCCTGATGAATGGCGTTGATGAACTAGGCTTCCTGCTGTCGCGGGATTCCGCCATCAGCACCTACGAAAAGGCTCACGCATGAAGGCGCGCATTGCAGTCATTGGTGGCGACGGTATCGGTCCGGAAGTCACGGCCGAAGCCGTGCGGGTCCTACGCCTTGTCGCACAGCATCGTGGCCACGACTTCACGCTCACCGAAAAGCCCTTCGGTGGTATCGCCATCGACCAGACCGGCGACCCGCTTCCAGCCGATACGCTGAGTGAGTGTTTGGCTGCGGACGCCGTGCTGTTGGGCGCAATCGGCGGCCCGAAGTGGTCGGATCCGAAGGCCAAGGTGCGGCCTGAGCAGGGCCTTTTGCGGCTGCGCAAGGAACTTGGCGTCTACGCCAACCTGCGCCCGGTGCGCCTCCATCCCGCGCTGCGCGACGCCTCGACACTGAAGCCTGAAGTGCTCGACGGCGTTGACCTGATCTTCGTTCGCGAGCTGATCGGCGG
Source organism: uncultured Steroidobacteraceae bacterium (assembly GCA_964345055.1). Lineage (GTDB taxonomy): Bacteria > Pseudomonadota > Gammaproteobacteria > Steroidobacterales > Steroidobacteraceae > FEN-1191. Next base: position 2,188 of record CAYFPW010000020.1, read on the forward strand.
CATTTATTTTGGCACTAAGACCCGCACAGCCACCGATGCCACAGATTTGTGCAGCTATTCCGTGCCCGAGATCGAACGCATCGTGCGCGTGGCCGCCAGACTGGCGCGCGCTCGCGGTGGTCGGCTTATGTCCATCGACAAAGCGAATGTACTTGAAACATCGCGTCTGTGGCGCGAAGTCTGCACCCGCGTGATGAAGGAAGAATTCCCTGATGTAAGGCTGGAGCACCAGCTGGTGGATTCGGCCGCCATGCTGCTCATCCGCAAGCCGCGCGACATCGATGTGGCCGTGACTGAAAACATGTTTGGCGACATCCTCACCGATGAGGCGTCAATGCTCGCCGGCTCCCTCGGTCTCCTGCCCTCGGCCTCGCTGGGCGAAGGGAACCGCGGCCTTTATGAGCCGATCCATGGATCGGCGCCGGATATCGCCGGCCAAGGCATCGCCAACCCTGCGGGCGCGATTCTCAGCGCGGCACTCCTGCTGCGTCATTCACTCGGATTGGAAGCCGAAGCCGTCGCGGTCGAGAAGGCCGTCGCTCAGGTGCTTGCCGATGGCGTCCGTACACCGGACATCGCAGCGCCGGGCACTCGCGCTGCCAGTACCACTGATGTTGGTGCAGCCGTGTGTGCCGCACTGGGCCGCCTCCTCACGACCAATCAGGGCTGAGTGGCGATGGCCGAAGCGGATACCCGGCTCGGTAATCGCATCCTGATCGGTCTGGCCTGCGGCGCACTGGCCGCGCTGCTGGTCCATTCGCTTGCGGGTCTTGTGCCCGGACTGCTGCCTGCCGCGACCTGGCTGGCAACCACGGTCCTCGAGCCATTTGGGCAGATCTTCCTGCGGCTGCTATTTTTCGTCGTGATACCGCTGGTCTTCTGTTCGCTCGCTCACGGCGTACTACAGCTCGGAGATGTGCAAAGTCTGGGCCGCCTGGCCAGTCGGACTTTCCTGATGTTCCTGCTGAACATGGCCATAGCCACGCTGCTTGGCCTGCTGATGATGAATCTGCTCGTGCCCGGGCATGCGCTGCCAGAAGCCTTGCGAGTGCAGTTGATCGGTGAATATGGCGGCGCTGCCAAAGCAGCCATCCAGCGCCATACCGACAATCCGGGGCTGACGCCGGCCACGCTGGTTGACATGTTCCTGCCGCGCAATCTGTTCGCCGCCTTCATTGGAAATGATCGCAAGGCACTGGGTGATGTACTGCCGTTGATCGTCTTTGCGGTGCTGGTGGGTATTGCCGGCACGCGGCTGACACAGAATCATCAATCACGCCTTCGCGAGGCACTAGAAAGCATCACTGAGCTCATGACGGGCATTGTGCAGCTGGCGCTGAAGCTGGCGCCCTTCGCTGTCCCGGCGCTGATTTTCAGTGTGGTAGTGCGTGTCGGGCCGCAGCTGCTGGTAGCGCTTGGTCTGTTCGTCATCGGTTGTGTCACGGTACTGCTGCTCCATCTGTTCGGCACCATGAGCCTGTGGCTGAGACTGTGGGCGCGCGTACCACCACTGCAATTCTTCCGCATCATTCGCACCGTGCTGATCACCGCCTTCACAACCAGTTCCAGCAATGCCACGTTGCCCGCTGCGCTGGCTGTCGCCCGCGGCCCGCTTGGCATCCGCCCACAGACGGCTGGCTTTGTGCTGCCGCTGGGGACGACGATGAACATGAGCGGCACCGCGCTCTACGAGGGCTGCGTGGTGCTGTTCGTAGCGCAGGTATTTGGTGTGGAGCTGAGTCTGCTCTCGCAGTTGACGTTACTGGTGCTCGCTGTTTTGAGCGCCGTGGCGGTAGCCGGGATACCCGGGGGATCGCTGCCGCTGATCGCAGGACTACTGATCAGCTTCGGCATCCCGCCTGAGGGCATCGGCATCATTCTTGGCGTCGACCGCCTGCTCGACATGACCCGTACGATGGTCAATGTTGGCTGTGATCTGGTGACCTGTCAGATCGTGGATCGGGACCGGTCCAGCACCGGCCCCGCCTAAACACCCTCGTCAGGCTGTCACCACCGGAATCTTGCCAATCTTGGCCTTCCACTCCTTCGGTCCGCTCTCATGCACGGAAGTGCCGCTGGAATCGACGGCGACGGTGACAGGCATGTCCTTGACCTCGAACTCGTAGATGGCCTCCATCCCGAGATCGGCAAAGCCCACGACCTTGGCTGACTTGATCGCCTTGGCGACGAGGTAGGCTGCACCGCCCACCGCCATCAGGTAAGCCGACTTGTTGTCCTTGATCGCCTCAATAGCCACCGGCCCGCGCTCCGACTTGCCGATCATGGAGATCAGACCGGTCTTCTCCAGCATCATGCGAGTGAACTTATCCATGCGTGTGGCGGTGGTGGGACCGGCGGGACCGACCACCTCGTTGCGCACCGGATCCACCGGACCGACGTAGTAGATCACGCGGTTGGTAAAGTCCACGGGCAGCGGCTCACCTTTGGCCAGCATATCGGCAATGCGCTTGTGTGCCGCATCACGGCCGGTGAGCATGCGGCCCGACAGCAACAGCTTCTGACCCGGCTTCCAGCTCGCCACCTCAGCCTTGGTCAGTGTGTCCAGATTCACTGCAGTGGCCGACTTGGTGTCCGGCGTCCAGGTCACCGCGGGCCAGTCGCCGAGATTTGGTGGTTGGAGTTTGGCGGGGCCAGAGCCGTCCAGCTCGAAATGCACATGGCGCGTGGCGGCGCAGTTTGGAATCAATGCCACCGGCAGATTGGCTGCATGCGTCGGATAGTCCAGTACCTTCACATCGAGCACGGTGGTGAGTCCACCCAGACCCTGCGCACCGATGCCCAGCGCGTTAACTTTCTCAAACAACTCCAGTCGCAGTTCTTCGGCGCGAGTCTTGGCACCACGAGTCTTGAGCTCATGGATATCCACAGGCGCCATTATCGACTCCTTGGCCAGCAGCATCGCCTTTTCCGGCGTGCCACCGATGCCGATGCCCAGGATGCCGGGCGGACACCAGCCTGCGCCCATGGTCGGCACGGTCTTGAGCACCCACTCCACCAGGTCATCGGAGGGGTTCAGCATCGCGAACTTGGCCTTTGCCTCCGAGCCGCCACCCTTCGCCGCACAGATCACCTCGACATGATCGCCCGGCACGATCTCGTAATGCACCACGGCCGGCGTGTTGTCCTTGGTACTGCGGCGCTTGCCGGCCGGATCAGCCAGCACCGAAGCACGCAGCGGATTGTCCTTGTCCAGATAGGCGCGGCGCACACCCTCATCCACCATTTCCTGAACGCTCATCGTGGCATCCCAGCGAACGTTCATGCCCACTTTCAGGAACACCAGCGCGATACCAGTGTCCTGACAGATGGGCCGATGCCCTTCAGCGCTCATGCGGCTGTTGGTGAGGATCTGCGCGATGGCGTCCTTAGCCGCCGGAGACTGCTCGCGCTCGTAGGCCTCGCCCAGTGCACGGATGTAGTCCACCGGGTGGTAGTAACTGATGAACTGGAAGGCGTCGGCAATGGACTGGATCAGGTCAGCCTGCTTGATCGTGCTCATGCATCCTCGGGAGGGGTCTGGCGAAGTGCCGTTCTAGAGTTGAATTTTGCGCACTTTGCGCTCGCCGGTCCAGATCGGCGCAGCAACTTCAGGCGTCAGTCAGGCGTTCGCGTAGACGCACCGCGCTACCGACGTGGGGACACAGCCCGGGATCACCACCGTCATGGGGCGTGCGGGGCGTGTCCGGGCCACCGCCAGATGACTGCTCGGGGACATTGGCAGTAAAGAGATTGGACCCCGAGCACAGACGCAAGGCCAAGCCGGAATGGCCGACGTCATGAAGCAGGTACCCGGATGGCACAAGCGCCCTGAACACCAAGACGAGGATCAGCAGCTCACAAAGGCTCTGCTGATGAAATCCCTGTTCAGCTGCTTGGGTCACAACTCCCGACTATAGGCGGACCCTGTCCATGGCCGACATAAGGTCTTCCCGCAAATCATCCACAGCCTCGATACCGATTGACAGGCGCAACAGACCGTCCACGAGTCCGGCACTGCGTCGCGAGGCCTCATCCATCGCCGCATGGGTCATTGAGGCGGGATGCGCGATCAGGCTCTCAACTCCACCGAGCGACTCGGCGAGCGAGAAATACTTCATGCCAGCCACGAACTGCTTCACCGCGGGGATGCCGCCGGCGAGCTCGAAGGTCACGATGGCGCCGAAGCCCTTCTGTTGACGTTGCGCCAGCGCGTGACCAGGGTGCTGTGGCAGACCTGGATAGTGCACGCGCGCCACTTGCGGCTGCGCCACCAGCCATTCGGCCAGTGCCTGGGCATTGGCGCCATGGTGCGCAAGCCGCGCATGTAGCGTGCGCAGGCCGCGTAGCGTCAGGAAGCTGTCAAAGGCCGAGCCGGTGATGCCGAGACAATTGGCCCACCATGCCAGCTGCTCATGCAGCTCGCGGGTTTTGGCCACCACTGCACCACCCACCACATCGCTGTGGCCGTTGATGTACTTGGTGGTCGAATGCACGACGATGTCTGCACCCAAAGACAATGGCTGCTGCCAGGCCGGCGACAGGAAGGTGTTATCGACGACCGTGAGTGCGCCCGCGCGGCGCGCGGCTTCGCTGACGGCCGTGATATCGGTGATTCGCAGCAATGGGTTGCTGGGCGTCTCGATCCAGACCAGAGCCGCGGGCTTCGCCAGCGCAGCGCGCCATTGCACTTCATCACCAAAATCAATGAAATCCACCTGCAACTCGCCGCGACGCTTCCACGCCGTGAACAGGCGGTGCGTGCCGCCGTAGCAGTCATGCGGGGCAACGAGGCGGTCGCCTGTCTTGAGCAAATGGCCGCACAGCGTGATGGCCGCCATGCCAGTGGCCGTGACCACGGCGCCGGCGCCACCCTCCAGATCGGCGAGTGCGGCACCAAGGAGATCGCGCGTGGGATTACCCGAGCGTGAGTAATCGTAGGCGCGCTTCTCGCCATAACCGCGGAAGGCGAAGGTCGAGCTCAGATGGATGGGCGGCACCACCGCGCCAGTGATGTCATCGGTCTCGAGCCCGGCGCGCACAGTGCGCGTGCGACTGTCGACGGGTGTAGCAGCATTGCGATGCGATTCGTGACTCACTCAGCATTCTCCATAAGCGCAGGCCAGTATCGGACGCAGCTGGCCGGCCTCTTTGAGAAAGGCGTCATGACCATGCGGCGAGGAAATTTCATGCAGTCGTGCATTGGGCAGTCGGGCAGCAAGCGCGCGCATATCTTCGAGTGGCACCAGCTGATCTTCGCGCACCGCGACGGCGCTGGTTGGCACGAGGATGCGTGCGGCATCGACATGATGCAAATCAATCGACTCTGACAGGCAGAGGAACGATTCAGGCTGATAGCGGCGGGCGTAATCACGGCCGCGGGCGAACAGATAACTTTCCACCGGGAATTCAAAGCGCCCATCGACGCGCGTCGGAGGACTGCTGAATCGCGCAGCGAATTCCTCACCGCTCCGGTAGGTAGCCATCGCCAAGGCGCGGGCGATCTCCATGCCCTGTTCGCCCGCTCCGTGGGCCAATGCGAAACGAACGGTGCGGCGTTGCACGCTGCGCCATGCCGTCGATAAGGGATGCGTTCGATCGGCTGCCGAAATGACGATCAGCCGGCCAACCCGCTCGGGATGGCGCTCGCCGAATGCCAGGGCCACCATGCCACCGTAGGAAGCACCGACAATGGTGGCGATGAGCGGGAGCTGGAGCTGGTCGAGCAGACAGCGGAGGGCTTCAGCCTGATCGTAACTGGAGAGGCTGGGCGGCTCCGCCCCGGCGACCGGACGAGTGGACTGACCACTACCGCCGAGATAGTCGACACCGAGGACGCGGCAGCGACGCGTATCCAGCGCCCGCCCAGGGCCGACGATTTCATGCCACCAGCCCTGACGGTCGTTTTCAGCGTCGAAGATCTGCCGATGCGCGGAGATGCCGCCGAGCACGATCACGACCGGCAGGCCAGCGGCGCCGGTCAGGCGCCAGGCCAGCTTTGCGCCGCGCAGCTCGCCGCCATGATGCAAGCGAAACGGGTCCGGAAGCGGGAGAATGCCTTCGATGGCCGTGCCCTGCTCTGCACCTGCTGAGTGTACGCTGCTGTGACTCATGTACCGCCAGACTCCGGAACCGGTTTCACCGACTCAACGGAAAACACCTGCTGCAGGGGTGAGGCGTGCCGGGTAACGACCGGCGAGACGCGAGGCGGCGTCCCGGATACACGCTCATCTGCCGGCTTGCGCCGCAGGAGTTGGCACCACTTCGGTGATCCGATGGTTGCCCCGGCGTCGAAGGGCCTTTCCCTCAGCCGGTCTCGATGAGTTCTTAAAGTGTAGGGTTTGCCCTCAGAGCCGGTCAAGTGGCGCTCTTGTGCGCCGCTGCCATGGCGTGCTAGTGTACTAACACGTTAATACATACCGATCACCACTGGCATGAAAGCCCACACCAATGTCTCCCGAAAACAGGAGGCGCTCAGCGAGCGGCGTCTGCTCGAAGCGCTGGCCACCTTGCGTACTCCGGAGGAGATCCGTGGCTTTTTGCGCGATTTGTGCACGCCGGCAGAATTGCAGGCCATGGCGGACCGTTGGGCGGCCGTCGAACACCTGCGCCGCGGGCTGCCCTACCGGGAGATTCATCGCATCACCGGCGTCAGCGTGACCACCATCGGTCGCGTTGCGCGCTACCTCGCCGCCGGCAACGGCGGTTATTCACTGGCCGCAGAGCGGCTGCAGGATCGCTGAACCATGGACCGAGAAACCCGCCTGCGAGTAGCCATCCAGAAATCCGGCCGGCTGACGGATCCAACACTTGAACTGCTCAACCTCTGCGGACTGAAGCTGTCGCGCGGTAAGGACCAGTTGTTTGGGTTCGGCGAGAACCTGCCGCTGGATGTTCTGTTCGTACGCGATGACGACATCCCGGATCTGGTGCACGAGGACGTGTGCGAGCTGGGCGTGTTGGGCCTGAACGTGCTGGAGGAGCGACGCCTCGAGATGATCGCGCGCGGACACGAGGCGCGCTTCGAAGTGCTGCGTCACTTGGATTTTGGGCGCTGTCGCCTCGCCCTGGCAGTGCCTGAAGGCTTCGAGTTCCGCGGCGCTGAATCGCTGCGGGGGCGTCGTATTGCCACCACTTACCCCTTTACGCTGGCGCGCTGGCTCAGCGAGCGCAACATCTCAGCGGATATCGTGACCCTGTCGGGTGCGGTGGAAATCGCACCGCGACTCGGCCGTGCCGACCTGATCTGTGACCTGGTCTCGACCGGCTCGACGCTGCAAGCCAACCACCTGCGCGAGGTAGAAACGGTACTTGAGAGCCATGCCGTGATCATTCGCACGCCGGTCGCCCTGTCCGCCTTCAAGGCCGACTGGGTTGAGCGACTCATGATGCGTGTCGGCGGCGTCGAGCAGGTCAAGGGCAGCAAGTACATCATGCTGCACGCGCCGCGCTCTGCGCTGCCGGCTATTCGCAAGTTGCTCCCGGGCAGCGAGTCGCCCACCATTCTGCCTTTAGACGGCGCTGATGATCGCGTTGCGATCCACGCCGTGTGCCGCGAGAACGTATTCTGGGAGACACTCGAGAGCCTCAAGAAAGCTGGTGCCAGCTCACTGCTAGTGCTACCGGTTGAAAAGATGCTCGCCTGAGAAACCGTATGCAGATCATCGACTGGCAGACACTGGATGAGCCGGCGCGCGATGCGGCATTGCGCCGACCGGCCCAGCAGCACAACGATACCCTGCAGACGCAGGTGCAGGCGTTGCTTGCAGCCGTGCGTGCGGAAGGCGACGCTGCGTTACTTCGCCTGACTGCGCAGTTCGACGGCGTAACGCTGCAGGATCTGCGCGTCGGCGAAGCGGAATTCGCTGCGGCCGAGTCGCGACTGGATCCGGCGGACCTGCAGGCCATCGACATCGCCATCGCCAACGTCCGCGCGTTCCATGCCGCACAGCAACTGTCGCCGCTCACGTTGGAGGTTCAGGCCGGGGTGCGCTGCGAGAGGTTGATTCGCCCGCTCGGCGCAGTGGGCCTGTATGTTCCCGCCGGCAGCGCCCCGCTGCCCTCGACTGCCATCATGCTAGCAATACCCGCTGCTCTGGCCGGGTGCCCTCGCCGCGTGCTGTGCACCCCGCCGCAGCGCGACGGCCGCGCCAACGCCGCCGTGCTCGCCGCGGCGCGTCGCTGCGGCATCACCGAGGTGTTCAAGGTGGGCGGCGCGCAGGCCATCGCCGCCATGGCCTATGGCACCACCACTGTGCCCAAGGTGGCGAAGATCTTCGGGCCGGGCAATGCGTGGGTGACGGCTGCCAAGCAGCTGGTGGCGGCTGATCCTGATGGCGCTGCGCTCGACATGCCAGCCGGCCCCTCCGAAGTGATGGTCATTGCCGATGGCGCTGCCAACCCCGAGTTCGTTGCCAGCGATCTTCTGGCCCAGTGCGAACACGACCCGAAGGCGCAGGCGGTTCTCGTGACCGACTCGCGCGAACTGGCACAGCAGGTGCAATCTGCACTGAACGCCCAGATGGCAGCCCTGTCCCGGCATGCCATCCTGCAGCAGGCGGTCAATAGCTCGCGGCTCATTCTCGTGCCGGACCTAACCACGGCCGTCGCGGTCTCCGAACGCTATGCACCGGAGCACCTCATCGTCCAGACGCGCGCGCCGCGCCAACTACTGGAGCAGATCAGCACCGCGGGTTCCGTATTTCTCGGACCGTGGTCACCAGAACCCATGGGTGACTACTGCTCAGGCACCAATCATGTGTTGCCAACTTATGGCTATGCGCGCAGCTACAGTGGTCTGTCGCTGCATGACTTCTCGCGCCGCATGACGGTGCAGGAGCTGACAGCCGATGGATTGCGTCAACTCGGACCCGTAGCCGCGAGACTCGCGCGCCTGGAGGGCCTCGATGCCCACGCAGCGGCGGTGGACGTGAGGCTGCGGACACTGTGAGCTGGCTTACCGACATCGCGCGCCCTGAGATTCAGGCCCTCAAAGCCTACGAGCACGCCAGCTGGGAGCCGGGACTCGTTCGCTTACATGCCAACGAATCCCCGTGGCGCGCGTCGGTCGACAATAGCGTGGCCGGCCTAAACCGTTATCCGGAGCCGCATCCGCATGAACTGATGGACCGGCTGGCGGATCACTATGGCGTCCCGCACGGGTGGCTACTGGCCGGCCGAGGTGGCGATGAGGTCATCGACCTGCTCATCCGCTGCTATTGCCGCGCGGGAAGCGACGCAATTGTCATCACGCCGCCAACATTCGGCATGTACGCCGTAGCCGCGCGCATTCAGGGCGCCGCGGTGATCAGCGTGCCCCTGTCCGCAGACAACGGCTTTGACATTGACTTTACCGCGCTTCGTGCGGCACTGACGCCATCGGTCAAGCTGGTCTTCCTATGTTCACCAAACAACCCCACCGGAAATCTGGTAGCTGCTGAAGAGATACTGCGACTGACAGAAGAGCTGTCCGGTCGTGCCTTGGTGGTCGTGGATGAGGCGTACATTGAGTTCGCCGGTCGCGAGTCACTGGCCCAACAGGTTGCAAACTACCCGGGACTGGCCGTGGTGCGCACCCTGTCGAAGGCCTTTGCGCTGGCGGGTGCGCGCTGCGGTGCGCTGATTGCACAGCCGGAGGTGATTCAGCTGCTGCAGCGGATTATCCAGCCTTACGCCATCACTCAACTCACTATCGAGGCAGTGTTCGCAGCGCTGGCACCGGCCAGTGTCAGCACGGCGCGTGAGCGAGTCGCCCTGCTCGTCAGCGAGCGCGAACGGCTGGCCTCAGGCCTCGCCGCCAGTCGCCGCGTCGCGCGCGTATGGCCTAGTGCCGCCAATTTCCTGCTGGTGGAGTTTGCCGACGCCGCCGACGCGCTGAAACGCACGCATGCTGCGGGTCTATTGGTACGTGACTTCCGCAAAACACCCGGCCTGGAGCGCGCCTTGCGCATCAGCGTTGGCTCACCCGAACAGAACGATCGACTGCTTGCGAGCCTCACATGAAGAACGCTTATCCCACCCTGTTCATCGATCGCGACGGCGTGCTGGTCGAGGAACCGCCCGACGAGCAGGTCGATCGTCTGGACAAGATCCGCTTCGTTCCCGGGGTGTTCGCCGCTCTGGCCGAGCTGCAGCGTGCCGGCTATCGGTTGGTGATGGTCACCAATCAGGACGGCCTGGGTACGGAATCGTTCCCGCAGGATCACTTCGAGCGCTGCCAACAATTCATTCTCGATGCGCTGAGCTCGCAGGGCGTGCGCTTCAATGCCGTCTGCATCTGCCCACATCGCCCTGCGGATGACTGCGAGTGCCGCAAGCCGAAAACCGGCCTACTGGAATCCTACCTGGCCGAACACGACTATGTCCGTGAGCAGAGCGCCGTGATTGGCGATCGCGACACGGACATGCAACTGGCGACAAACCTTGGTGTGCGCGGGTTGCGCCTTAAACTCAACGGCACCCCCGACGAGACCTGGGCCGGCATCGCGCGCGAGCTCACCATCCGTCGCGCCACCGTGCTGCGCCGGACGCAGGAAACCCACATCAGCGTCAGCGTGGCGCTCGGAAGCGAGGAGCCTTCCCACGTCACCACCGGGATTGGATTCTTTGATCACATGCTCGAGCAACTGTCCAAGCATGGCGGATTCAGTCTGCAACTGGACTGCAAGGGCGACCTGCACATCGATGAACACCACACCATCGAGGACTGCGCGCTGGCGCTCGGCGAGTCGCTGCGCAAGGCTCTCGGAGACAAGCGCGGCATCGGCCGTTACGGCTTCCTGCTTGCAATGGACGAATCCCAGGCGCAGGTTGCAATCGATCTCTCGGGCCGCGCTTATTTCGTGTTCGAAGGACAATTCGGTCGCGAGGCGGTCGGCACGCTGCCCACCGAACTGGTGCCGCATTTCTTCCGCTCTTTGTCCGACGCACTGGGCTGCGCTCTGCACATTCAGGTACGCGGCGAAAACACGCACCACATGATCGAGGCTTGCTTCAAGAGCGTGGGTCGCGCCTTGCGTCCGGCACTGGCGCGACTCGGCGCTGAACTGCCAACCACCAAGGGCATGCTGTGACCGCAGAGGGCTTTGACCTAACCATCATCGACAGCGGCGGCGCCAATCTGGCGTCCCTGCGGTTTGCCCTAGAACGGCTCGGTGCCAGCTCGACAGTCAGCAGCGACCCCGCCGTCATCCGCGCTGCGCGCCGCGTGCTGCTCCCCGGTGTCGGTGCCGCGGGCGACGCGATGGCCCGCCTGCGCGCCACAGGCCTCGACCAGGAAATCCCGCGATTGACACAACCACTGCTGGGTATTTGTCTGGGCATGCAACTGCTGTTCGCCAATTCCGAGGAAGGTCACACACCTTGTCTGGGTGTGATCGACGGTCACGTGCGTCGCCTGATAGGCAGCAGCGAGCGGCCAGTACCACACATGGGTTGGAATAATTTCACGCCGGTCCGTAATGATCCGCTGCTGCGCGACTTTGGACCGGACGACTTCGTGTATTTCGTGCATGGCTATGCCGCCGACGTCGGCGCTCACACGCTGGCCAGCACCGAATATGGC
>CAYFPW010000021.1:0-13574 GCA_964345055.1 uncultured Steroidobacteraceae bacterium
AAAGCTGCTACTGTGAAACCAGTGGTGCCCAGGAGAGGACTCGAACCTCCACGGTGTTACCCGCTAGTACCTGAAACTAGTGCGTCTACCAATTCCGCCACCTGGGCAATTCGGGTGGGCGGCGCAATGTACGTAAGGGATCGAGGACTGTCAATTGAGGCGTTCATCAATCGGGGCTCGATCGCGTAGCGGAAAGGGCGGAAAGGCGGCCGGGCGAGGGCTGGTCAGAGACAAAGGCGCTGCGGCCAGAAGCGGAAAGACAGGGCGTGCTGGCGCCCTAGAAGGGACGGTGACGGCCAATCGGGCCGGATTCGGATTCGTCCGGGTACCGGGTCAGGAGCAGGACGTATTCCTGCCCCCCGAGCAGATGCGCGGCATCCTGCACGGCGACCGTGTGCGAGTCGAGGTCAGCTCCGACTATCGCGGCCGTTATACCGGCCGAGTCCTGTCCATCGTGGAACGCGGTACCCGCGCCTTCCTCGGCATCGTGGAGCGTTCCGGAGCTGAGTTGCGTGTACGTGCAGCGGACCGACGCATGAATCTGGTATGCCGGGTCGATGCTGCCGATACGGGCGGTGCGCGTCCCGGTGATTGGGTCATTGCTGGGGTCGTCGATTACGCGCCGGATGAAACTCTCAGCCGGGCCGCGGTTCGCACCCGACTGGACCCGGACCGTCCGGTGCAGATGGCCAGTGAAGCGGCCATCGCGCGTTTTGGTTTATCTGTCGAGTTCAGTCCAGAGGTGCAGCGTGAGGCCGCGCGCTGGGGCGCCACGGTGGATGCCGCTGAAGCCAAGCGACGGATCGACCTGCGCGAGTTGCCGTTGGTCACTATCGACGGAGAAACTGCGCGTGACTTCGATGATGCCGTCTACGCGGAGCTCGTGGACGACGGCTTCCGCCTGCTGGTGGCGATCGCGGATGTCAGTCATTACGTGCGCCCCGGCACTCGCCTGGATAACGAGGCTCGTGAGCGCGGGACTTCGGTGTATTTCCCGACCCGCGTGCTGCCCATGCTGCCGCCTGCGCTCTCGGATGAGCTTTGCTCCCTCAAGCCTCATGTCGACCGCTTGTGTATGGTCGCCGACATGCGGATCAGCAAGCGTGGTGTGCTGACCAACACGCAATGCTATTCCGCGGTGATGCGCTCTGCCGCGCGATTGACCTACACGCAGGCGAATGCCGCGCTATTCGATCGCGATGCTGGCGCGCGCGCGGCTCTGGGACCGCTGGTCGAACGGCTCGAGCCGCTGGTTAATGTTTACGAAGCGCTCAAGAAGGCGCGCGCACGGCGGCATGCGCTGGATTTCGATGCGCCTGAGGCGAGCTTCGAGATCTCGGCCGGGGAGCATGTGCACGCCATTCGCTTCGACGCCCGCAATGATGCCCACCGCCTGATTGAGGAGTGCATGGTGCTGGCCAATGTGGCCGTGGCTCAGCAACTGCGCAAGGGGCGTGTTCCGGCGCTGTATCGTGTGCATGCTCAGCCTGAGGAACGCAAGCTGAAGGTGCTGCAGGACACGCTGAAAGTACTGAATATCGGTCTGCAACTGCCGGCCGCGGAGGCGCTGCAGACCCGTGATCTGGCGGCTATCGCTCCGCGGGTGCGTGATTTGGCGCTGCGACCCTTTGTTGAGACGTTGGTGGTGCGATCGCTGGCACAGGCGATGTATCAGCCCGAGAACATCGGGCATTTCGGGCTTGCGCTGCGCGACTACGCCCATTTCACATCCCCGATCCGCCGCTATCCCGATCTGATGATCCACCGTGCGCTGCGGGCGATGCTCGGCGAGCAGGGGCGCGAGTCCCTGCCTGACAATGATGCACTGGTGATTGACGGGGCGGACTTGTCGCGGCTCGAGAAGCGCGCTGATGAAGCGGACCGGTATGTCGATACCTTCCTGAAATGTGTTTACCTGCGCGAGCGCATTGGCCAGAATTTCAGCGGACTGATCACGACAGTCACTGAGTTCGGTTGCTTCGTTCAGCTGCTTGATGTGGGCGTTGATGGGCTGCTGCATCTCACGGCGCTGAACGACGATGTCTACCAGATGAGTCGCGACGGGGCGCAGTGGATTGGCCGCAGTTCCGGTCGACGTTTTGGTCCTGGACAGCGGGTGACTGTGTGTGTGACGGGTGTCCGCCCGGTTGAGGGGATGGTTGATCTGGAGCTCGATGATGTCTGAGCGAGTGTATGGTTTGCATCCGGTGCGCGCCTTGTTGCTGCGCGCGCCGCAACGCGTTCGGCACATCTGGCTGCAGCGCGAAAGACGCGATGCGCGTGCGGAAGAAATAGAACTGAGCGCACGCGCGGCAGGGTGTGTGCTGGAGCGCGTGGATGCGGGCCGTCTCAAAGCGCTCGTTGGCGATGCGGTCCATCAGGGTGTTGTGGCGGACATCGAACCCTTGCGTCCCTGGCGCGAGGATGACCTGCTGGCCGCTCTCAGCACTGTGGCTGCGCCGCTGGTGTTGGCGTTGGATGGGGTCCAGGACCCTCACAATCTCGGCGCCTGTCTGCGTACTGCTGACGCCTGTGGCGCGCTGGCGGTCGTCATCCCCAAGGATCGCGCGGCGCAGCTCAACCCGGCGGCACGAAAAGTGGCGGCAGGGGCTGCCGAGAGCACTCCAGTGGTTTCCGTCACCAATCTGGCGCGCACGCTGGGGCTGCTCAAAGACGCCGGCTTGTGGATCGTTGGCGCCGCCGCCGAGGCGGAGCGGGCGGCTCAGGAGGTCGATCTCACGGGGCCGTGCTGTGTGGTGATGGGCGCGGAGGGCTCGGGGCTGCGTGAGCTGACGCGCCGCCGATGTGACTGGCTCGTCCGGCTGCCGGATCTGGGGTTCGTCGAGAGTCTCAATGTCTCTGTGGCGACCGGCATGCTGCTCTATGAGGCCGTGCGTCAGCGCGGTGGGGCAAAGCTAGCCTGAGAGGCGCCTCAGGGGCGGTGTTTGCCGCAACCGGCCCCTTGGGCTATGATCCTCGCCCCGATTCCGGACTGGACTGGCTTCGGGTACTCCTCGCCACACTGCCGAAGCCTTCCGGCGGGTGGCTCAACCTATTGATCCGCAAGGAGATTAAATGAGGCACTATGAAGTCGTGTTCCTGGTCCATCCGGACCAGAGCGAGCAGGTTCCGGCCATGCTGGAGCGCTACAAGTCCATGATCACCGCCGGTGGCGGTGTCGTGCATCGGCAGGAAGACTGGGGGCGCAGGCAGCTCGCCTATCCAATCGGCAAGGTGCACAAGGCGCATTACCTGCTGCTCAACATCGAGTGCGACCAGAAGACGTTGGCTGAGCTCACCGGAGCCTTCCGCTTCAGCGATGCCGTGATCCGCAATCTCGTCATTGCCATGGACGAGGCTGTCACTGCGCCTTCGCCGATGGCGCGTGGCGAAGAGGACGGCGAGGGCCGTCGTGAGCGCTTCGAGGACGACGAGGACAGCTCGCTGAGCCTCTGACAAGCCACCGCAAATACAGGACACAACTCATGTCACGTTTTATCCGACGCAAGAAGTTCTGCCGTTTCTCGGCAGAGGACGCCACGCCGATCGACTACAAGGATCTGGGTGTTCTCAAGAGCTACATCTCCGAGACCGGCAAGATCGTGCCCAGCCGAATCACGGGCACCAAGAGTTTCTACCAGCGGCAGCTGGCGACGGCCATCAAGCGCGCGCGCTTCCTGGCTCTGCTGCCCTATACGGACCAGCACTGAGGTAGGCCATGGAAGTCATTCTGCTGCAGAAGGTGGCCAATCTCGGCACCATCGGTGACCGCGTCAAGGTCAAGAGCGGCTACGGCCGTAACTTCTTGTTGCCCTCCGGCAAGGCGACGCTGGCCACTCCGGCCAACATCGCCCGCTTCGAGCTGATCCGTGCCGACCTCGAACGCGAGGCGAGTGCGAACCTGAAGGCGGCCACGGAGCGTGCTGCGGTGCTGCGCGACCTGCGGGTCACGATCAGTGCCAAGGCAGGTACCGAAGGCAAGCTGTTCGGCTCGGTTGGAACCAGCGACATCGCTGAAGCGGCGACCCGCATGGGTCACACGCTCGCTCGCAGCGAGGTGCGCCTGCCTGCAGGGCCACTGCGCTCCGTGGGTGAGCATCCAGTGGCGCTGCACCTGCACGCCGACGTCGATGTTTCACTGATCGTGAACATCGTCGCCGAAGAGCAGGGCTGAGAGCACGGCGCGCACCCGCATGGCCGGCCCCTTGCGCTCGCGACGTGAAGGCGCGACGACGGTGGCCGACCCGCTGGTGCCGCCTCATTCAATCGAAGGTGAGCAGGCCGTCCTCGGCGGCCTGCTGATCGATCCTCAGGCCTGGGATCAGGTCGCTGACCTGATCCGCGATGAAGATTTCTATCGGCCTGATCACGCGCTGATATTCGCCACACTGGCCCAGCTGGCCGAGTCCGGTAAGCCATTCGACATGGTCACTGTCGCCGAGCAGCTCGAGCGGCAAGCGCGCCTCGCGGATGTGGGCGGACTGGCGTATCTGGGGACTCTGGCTCGCGACACCCCAACGGCCGCGAATGTACGCGCGTATGCGCAGATCGTGCGCGAGCGCTCGCTGCTGCGGAAATTAGTCAGCGCGGGCCGCGAGATTTCCGGTTCCGTATTTGCTGGTGATGGTTCGACCGCACGCGACCTCGTCGAGAAGGCCGAGCGTCTGGTATTCCAGATTGCTGAACAGAGCTCGGGCGCGCGCGAGGGTGCGCAGCGTATCGGCAGCGTGTTGCCAGGGCTGATCGACAAGATCGATGATTGGCACAGCAATCCGGACAAGCTGCGTGGCCTGCCTACCGGCTTCTCGGATTTCGACCGCAAGACCGGCGGGTTGCGAGGCGGTGATCTCATCATCATTGCCGGTCGCCCCTCGATGGGTAAGACCACACTGGCAATCAACATCGCCGAGAACGCGGCGCTCAGTACGTCAAGCCGTGCTGCGGTCGCTATCTTCAGTATGGAAATGCCCACTGAGCAGCTGATCACGCGCATGCTCAGTTCAATCGGTCATGTGCCGCTCCATGGGATTCGGAGTGGGCAGGTTTCAGATGATGACTGGGTGCGCATTACGGCCGCTACGGGTCAGCTGAAGGACGCGCGCATTTTCGTCGATGAATCCCCCGGGCTAACACCCACGGAGCTGCGCGCCCGTGCCCGGCGCATCAAGCGCGAGCATGGCCTCGATCTGGTGGTGGTCGACTACCTGCAGCTGATGCAGGTGCCGGGTAACAAGGAAAACAGGGCCACTGAGATTGCGGAGATCTCGCGCGGGCTTAAGGCGCTGGCCAAGGAACTGAATGTTCCGGTCATCGCTCTCTCGCAGTTGAATCGCGGCGTGGAGCAGCGCACCGAGAAGAAGCCGGTGATGTCGGACCTGCGTGAGTCGGGCGCCATCGAACAGGATGCGGACATGATCCTGCTGATCTATCGCGAAGAGGTGTACGACAAGAACACCACCAAGAAGGGGATCGCCGAGATTGATCTCGCCAAGCATCGCAATGGCGAGATTGGTACCTTCTTGCTGACATTCCAGGGTGCCTACAGTCGCTTCCTGAATTACGCCGCCGAGGCCTACGAGAGCGTTCTGCGGTGACACCGCTGATCCGGGCGCGCATCGATGGCGGCGCGCTCCTCCACAATCTCCAACACCTTAAATCACTGGCCCCGCGTTCACGCGTGATGGCCGTGATCAAGGCCAATGCCTACGGACACGGTCTGGTGGCTACCGCGCGCATCCTGCAGTCGGCCGATGCTCTGGCGGTGGCGCGACTGGAGGAAGGCGTTTTGCTGCGTGAGGCGGGCATCCGCAACCGCATCGTATTGCTCGAGGGTGTGCCCGATGCGAGCCAGCTCGAGGCGGCAGCGCGCTATCAATTCGATCTTGTTGTCCATGAGCCGGGTGGCGTTGCGATGCTTCAGGCTTGGCGCGGTGAGCATCGATTCGAGCTGTGGCTGAAGATCGACACCGGGATGAATCGTCTGGGCTTCCGGCCCGAGCAGGCGGTTGGCGCCTGGGAGAGCCTGCATGCCCTGAGGCCGCGAGCGCTGCGGGTGATGACGCATCTGGCTGCTGCAGACCAGATCGATGGTCTGATGGTCGCCCGGCAGATGGAGCGTTTCGCTCCGCTTCTAGAGCAGATCGGTCTGGCGGCTGGTCGTAGCGCTTCGACTGCTCCCGAAGTCTCCATTGCAAATTCCGCTGCAACCCTGATGTTGCCTGGCCTGCATGCGGACTGGATCCGCCCGGGCATCGCGCTCTATGGTGTGTCGCCGTTCGAGGGTGGCACCGGCGCCGCGCACGGGCTGAAGCCAGCGATGCGTCTCGAAGCGGCAGTGATTGCTGTGCGGGAGGTGCCTGCTGGTGAGACGGTGGGCTATGCCGGTCGCTGGCGGGCCGCGCGTCAGACGCGCATTGCAATTATTGGGGCTGGCTACGGCGATGGATTGCTGCGCAGCTTTCCAGACGGTATGCCGGTATGGGTCAATGGCCACTCGGCACCGCTGGCCGGTCGCGTGTCTATGGACATGATTGCAGTCGATGTCACCGATCTGCCGCCGGTGCGCGTCGGCGACATCGCGCAGATCTGGGGTGCGGAGCTGCCGGTTGAACGGCAGGCGGAAGCTGCCGGCACCATTCCCTACGAATTGTTGTGCAGCGTGCGGCAACGAGTGCCGCGCAGCTACGCCAGCGACTAGCTCTCGAAAAAAGCCACCTTCACACGGGCCAGCTCGATCACATCATTGTTGACTAGGCGGCATGCCTGCGTGCCGATCGAGATCCCGTTCACCAGCGGAAATTGGTTTTCCCCGCTGGTATCCACATGCACGATAAAAAAGCCTTCAGCGCGACGGGTGATGCCCGCCACCTGTGAATCGGGCCTTCCAAGAGTGATCAGCGTCTTGATCAGTTGCATCTCCCTGCCAGCCATGGCGCCTGAAAGCACCTGCAGGCGCGCCTGACGTGGCGCGGCGCGCAGCTTCTCGCGCGGATACGAGGATGGGGTAATGATGAGGGGCTTCTCGAATTCGTCCTGAGGCGGGTCTTCGTCGACGAAGTTCAGCTGGTGCTGTCCAACCGTGATGACGTCGCCGTGCTGTAGCGCATGTTTCTTGACAGGCCTGTCGTTGACGTAAGTGCCGTTGGTGCTGTTGAGATCCTCGAGGTAGGAGTCGTTGAGGATGTTGATGATGAGCGCATGATGGGCGCTCACTGCGGGTTGGTCGATACGGATGTCGTTCTCAGGGAGTCGTCCGATGGTGTAGCGCTCCTTGGACATGTTGTATTCCGCCAGTAGCTGGCCATCCAGACTCAACTGCAGCCGGGCCATGTCCTTTCTCTTTCTGGGCGCGAGCGCGCCATGAGCTTGTTGTCAGACTGGCATTAATGCTGTTTGTGGTTAAGTAGCGCAGCGTGCGCTCATCGATGGCATGGTCTAGCATGCTGGGACTATGGCTAAAAATCAGACCCTCTACGTGTGCAGCGCCTGCGGCGGCGAGAGCCTCAAGTGGCAGGGCCAATGCCCGCATTGTCAGGAGTGGAATACGCTGTCGCGCTTGTCGATTGGCGCTGCGGGTGTGGGGCCACTGGCTGCGCTGAGCGCCCGAGCTGCGTCATCGGAGAAGGCGCCGGTGGCGGCCGCAGAGGGAGATTCACTGGCCGCAGCAGGATCGGGTTTTGCTGCCCGCAGGCTGATGCTGGGCATGGGGGAACTGGACCGTGTCTTCGGTGGCGGCGTCGTGGCCGGATCGGTGACCCTATTGGGCGGCGAGCCCGGTATCGGTAAATCGACCTTGCTGCTTCAGGTCGCTGCCGGGCTGGCGGCCGAGCACGCGGTGGTCTATGCCAGCGGTGAGGAGTCGGTGCCACAGATCGCTGCGCGTGCAACGCGTCTTGGGCTGGTGGCCGGAAAGATGGTGCTGGTGTGCGAGAGCTCGCTTGATGCGATTCTTTCGCTGGCAACAGAGCGCAGTGCCGCTGTGCTGGTGATCGACTCAATCCAGACCATGACACTCGCTGCCGTCGAGAGCAGCGCCGGCTCGGTGGCGCAATTGCGTGACGCCACCGCTGCGCTGGTCCGCTTTGCGAAGGCCAGTGGCATGGCGGTGCTGATCGTCGGGCATGTCACCAAGGACGGCGCCATTGCCGGTCCGAAGATGCTCGAGCATCTCGTTGACACCGTTCTGTACTTCGAGAGTGATGCCGGCAGCCGCTTCCGCCTGCTGCGGGCCACGAAGAATCGGTTCGGTCCGGTCAATGAGCTGGGTTTTTTTGCGATGACCGGTACCGGGCTTAAAGAAGTTCGCAATCCGTCCGCCATCTTCCTGTCACGCAATCCCGAGCCGGCGCCGGGCAGTGTCGTCATGGTAGCGCGCGAGGGTGGCCGGCCGCTGCTGGTGGAGGTCCAGGCGCTCGTTGATCGCAGCGCCTTCAGTGCGCCGCGCCGTGTTGCACAGGGATTGGATGCCAATCGCGTTTCGATGCTGCTGGCAGTGCTGAATCGGCACGCTGCGGTGCAATTCGGTGACCAAGATGTGTTCGTAAATATTGTCGGTGGCTTGCACCTGAACGAGACAGCTACGGATCTACCGGTGGCGCTGGCGCTGGTTGGCAGTCTCCGTGGCCGTGCGTTGCCGCCGACGCTGGTTTCCTTTGGCGAGATTGGTCTGACCGGCGAGATTCGCCCGGTGGTACATGGTGAGGAAAGGTTGCGTGAACTGCAGAAGCAGGGTTATCAGCGGGTGATTTTGCCGGCTGACAATGCGCCGCGCTCCATCCCCGAAGGCTTGCATATCTCTCCCGTGCGAACGCTACGTGAGGCATTGGACGCAGCGTTCGACTGAACTGTTTCTCTATCGGGAGGGCTCCTGCGCACTGGCGTCTCTGGCCGCGGGCGATGAAACCCGAATGCGAACGGCGCGAATCGCATTGTCCACCGTCTGCAGGATCTCGAACTCATACTGGCCGATGCGCAATGAGGTGCCCGGTTGAGGGATGTCCTCCAGCTTTTCCAGTAATAGCCCATTCAGCGTGCGAGCACCCACATCCGGAAGCTGCCAGCCCAGTGAGCGGTTCAGCGCCCGCACGCTGGCGCCGCCGTTCACCAGCCAGGCTCCGGAGGATTCCCGGTGCGCATCCTTGTGTGTGACAGTGGCCGGGTCGGTGGTGAACTCTCCCACGATCTCCTCGAGCAGATCCTCCAGTGTCACGAGTCCCTGAATGTCGCCGTATTCGTCGACAACGAATGCCAAGCGCCGGCGCGTGCGCTGAAACTGGGCCAGCTGCTGCGTTAGAGTTGTTTCCTCGGGCACGAAATATGGTTCGCGCAGCGCCGCGATCTCGATCAGTTTCTCGCGAGTCAGGCTGTCCCGCGCCAGTTCCTGCGCGACGCGCTTCATGTGCAGCACGCCGATGATGTGGTCCAGATCCGCGTCGTACAGGGGCAGGCGCGTGTGCGGTGTCTGGCGTAGCCGCGTCATGATCTCGTCCCAGTCGGCTGACACGTCGATACCGGCGATCTCGCCGCGTGGGATCATGATGTCATTGACCGTTGCATGTTCGAGGTCGAGGATCGAGAGCAGCATCTGGCGATGACGCTGCGGCACCAGCGGGCTGGCCTCCGCGACCACCGTACGCAGTTCCTCAGTGTTCAAGGATTGGTTGCCGTGCGTGCCGCCGCGAACGCCGAACAGTCGCAATAAGCCATACGCAGCATGGTTGGTGACCCAGATCACCGGTGAGGTAATCCATAACAGAAGGCGATAGACGTACGCGGACCAGAGTGCAACCGACTCGCTGTGCAGGGCCGAGTAGATCTTTGGTGCCAGCTCGCAGAAAACGATCATGACCAAGGTCAGCAGCGTCATCATGACTGGCACTGCGTACGGGTGCGGTATGCGCAGGGCCAGCAGCGTTGCCACCGTTGATGCCGCCACGCTGGCCAGCGACAGGATCACCAGGTTGGCACCCAGCCATCGATCAGGTGTCGCGAGGAGTTTCTCCAGCAGGCGTGCCCGGCGCTCGCCGGCCGCGGCGCGTGTGCGGACCCGGTAACGGTTGACCGACAGCATCGCCACCTCGGTTCCCGAGGAAAACGCGATCACGATCAGCAGGCTGAGCAGCGCCACGAGCAGCAGGGTACTGGGGGCATTGTCCACGTTCTTGTCTCCGCTTGGCGCCCGATCCGGGGAGCCGATGCGACCATCATAAGGATTTCGGTGCGGATCGGCGCTGCGGGAGCGTGGCAGGCATCGCGTATAATCGCGCCATGATCAACAAGCTCACTGAACGGCTGTCACGTGCGGTCGAGTCGCTGCGCGGTCGGGGCCGTATCACCGAGGAGAACATCGCCACCACCCTGCGGGAAGTGCGCATGGCTCTGCTCGAGGCGGACGTCGCGCTGCCGGTCGTCAAGGCATTCATCGCGCGTGTGCAGGCCGCAGCTCTGGGCAGCGAAGTGCTCAGTGGGCTGAACCCGGGTCAGGCTTTCATTGGCATCCTCCACCGCGAGCTCGTCAGCGTGCTGGGCGAGCGCAGTCAGGGACTGCCGCTCAATGTCCAGCCACCCTTGGTAGTTCTGCTCGCTGGCCTTCAGGGCGCTGGCAAGACCACGACGGCGGCCAAGCTCGCCAGCTGGCTCATCCAGACCCATCGCAAGCGGGTTCTGCTGGTCAGCACCGACGTACGGCGTCCGGCCGCCATCCTGCAGCTGGAGCGGCTGGCGGGGCAGGTCGGCGCGGATTTCTTCCGGCTGCCCGACGGCGCGGCGCCGGTGGCCATCGCCGAGGCGGCGCTGGAGCAGGCAAAGCGAGGCGTTTACGACGCGCTGATCGTAGACACCGCCGGCCGGTTGCACGTCGACGCCGAGCTCATGGAGGAGGCCCGCGCCATCGATGTGGCCGTGTCAGCCCAGCAGCGCCTGTTTGTGGTCGACGCCATGTCCGGCCAGGATGCGCTAAACAGTGCCAAGGCATTCGGCGCCTCACTGGCGCTGACCGGTATCGTACTCAGCAAGGCCGATGGCGATGCCCGGGGTGGCGCGGCGCTGTCGGTTCGCGAAGTCACCGGGGCGCCGATACTCTTCCTGGGCACCGGCGAGAAGACCGGTGCGCTTGAACCCTTTGATCCGGAGCGCATGGCCCATCGCATCCTCGGCATGGGGGATGTGCTGGCGCTGGTGCAGGGCGTCCAGCAGCAGCTCGATACCGCCGAGGCGGAGCGCCTTGCGCGTAAGGTATCGTCTGGAAAAGGCTTTGATTTCAATGACCTGCGATCCCAGCTGGAGCAGATGAAGAGGCTCGGCGGCATGGAGTCCATGCTCGACAAGCTCCCGGCGCAGCTGGCCCGCAAGGCTGTCAATCTCAAGCAGGCGGATCAGGACTTGAAGCGTCAGATCGCGATGATCGACTCCATGACTGCTGCGGAACGGCGCTCGCCCGATCTGATCGACGGCTCCCGGCGCCGTCGCATCGCCCGTGGGGCCGGGGTCCAGGTTCAGGACGTCAACCGGCTGCAGAAGCAGTTCATGGACATGCAGCGCGTGATGAAACAGATGAAGGGGGGCAAGCTCGGGCGCATGTTGGCCGGGCTGAAGGGTTCCCTCCCGGGGATGCCCGGGCAGGGCTGATCAGCCCACCCTTGGATCGGGGGCCTCTGGCCGGAGGCCGGGAACGCTAAAAGCTGGCGATCCTTCAAGGTTTTGCGTAGTATTCGCGCTCTTTTTCTGGGCTGAAGCATCGCCGGAGTCGGTTCTTTATATGGTGACTATTCGTCTGACGCGCCGCGGCGCGAGGAATCTTCCGTTTTACCACGTGGTCGTGACCGATAGCCGTAAGCGGCAGGGCGGTTCGATTCTCGAGCAGGTGGGTTACTTCAACCCTGTGGCGCGCGGCAAAGAAGTGCGTCTCAAGCTCGAGATCGATCGCATCGACCACTGGGTGAAGCTCGGTGCGCAGATGTCTGATCGTGTCGGTGCCTTGAGCAAGGAATACCGCAAGCAGAGCGCGACGCAGGCCGTCGCAGCCTGAGGTGTCGGTCGAGCCCGGCGAGGCGCGAATGCTGCTGGGCCGCGTGAATGCGGCTCACGGGATTCGCGGGTGGCTCCGGGTGACGTCCTTTACGGATCCTCCGGAGGCGTTGCTCGATTATCCTCGCTGGCTGCTCCGGCGAGCTGACGGC
The DNA here is from genome assembly GCA_964345055.1 of uncultured Steroidobacteraceae bacterium. Taxonomy (GTDB): domain Bacteria; phylum Pseudomonadota; class Gammaproteobacteria; order Steroidobacterales; family Steroidobacteraceae; genus FEN-1191. The sequence continues at coordinate 12,177 of CAYFPW010000021.1, forward strand.
AGTGAGGTGGCTTACGAGCCGCGCGCTGCCGAAGTCGACAGCGGTTCACAGCTGCGCGTGGCGCTGGTGGGAATCGAGGATCGTAACGCAGCTGAGTTGCTGCGGGGCCATGAAATCCTGGTCCTGCGCCGAGAGCTGCCGGTGACTGCGCCCGGGGAGTATTACCAGCAGGACCTGCTGGGTTTCGAGGTGCGGAATCTCGAAGGCGAGAGTCTCGGTCAGCTGAGCCATTTCATAGATGGCGGGGCGCAGCCACTGATGGCAGTCCGGGGCGAACGGGAAGTTTGGATACCGGCGGTGCCGCAGCACCTGAAGCGAGTCGATCTGGCCGCTCGTCAGGTTGTGGTGGACTGGCCGTCGGACTGGTAACAGACGGGGACGTGCGTGCGCATTGAGGTCGTGACGCTGTTTCCGGAGATGATCGAAGCGGTCATGCGCCATGGGGTGACCGGGCGCGCAGTGACGCGCGGGCTGTTGACGGTGGGCACTGAGAATCCTCGGATGCACACCAGCGACGTGCACCAGACGGTGGATGACCGCCCGTATGGCGGCGGACCGGGAATGGTGATGAAGCCCGAGCCGCTGTACGCGGCCATTGCCGCGGCTGCAGCGAGACTGCCGGCGGGCAGTCGTCGCATTGCGCTGACGCCGCAGGGGCGGGTGCTGAATCAGGCACTGCTGCAGGAACTGCGGCAATTGCCGGGGCTGGTCCTGGTGGCCGGTCGCTACGAGGGGATCGATGAGCGCGTGATCGAGAGCGCCATCGACATGGAGATCTCGATCGGCGATTACGTCCTATCGGGCGGCGAGTTGCCGGCGCTGGTGGTGATTGACGCGTTGGCGCGTCTCCTGCCGGGAGCGTTGGGTGATGCGCGTTCGAATGTGGAGGAGTCCTTCAATGAGGGGCTTCTGGACTGGCCGCACTACACGCGGCCAGAGGAATTCATGGGCCGGCGGGTGCCGGCCGTGCTGCTGTCGGGCGACCATGCAGCCATCGCGCGCTGGCGGCGCGAGCAGGCATTGCAGCGCACGCGGGAGCGGCGACCGGACTTGTTGAAATTTGGAGGAAGCTGATCATGAACATCATTCAGACGCTCGAAGCCGAGCAGATGAGCCAGCTGGCGAAGAAGATCCCCGACTTCAAAGCGGGTGATACCGTTGAGGTTCTGGTGAAGGTCATCGAAGGTGACCGTGAGCGCCCGCAGGCCTACGAAGGCGTGGTGATCGCGATCTCCAACCGTGGTCTGAACTCCTCCTTCACGGTGCGCAAGATTTCGCACGGCGAAGGCGTCGAGCGTACTTTCCAGACCTACAGCCCGTCGATCAGCGGCATTGCGGTCAAGCGTCGCGGCAACGTGCGTCGCGCCAAGCTGTACTACCTGCGCGATCGCGCAGGCA
>CAYFPW010000022.1:0-1871 GCA_964345055.1 uncultured Steroidobacteraceae bacterium
AACTCCTGGCGTGTGACACCCGCCGATGAGGCGCGAATGGCGTCAGGCAGTCCGGCCAGATCATCTGGCGTCCAATAGCGGCCGCCGGTGGCCCGCGCCAACTGCGTCAGCAGGGCACGGTTCTGTCGCAGATTGAAGGCCTCCGCATCGGCACTGCTGTGCTGCACGACGACGCGATTTGACGCAATCACGTTGCCGCCGCGACGCGCACTGGCATCCACGAAGTAATTACCCGGACGCGACAACGTTGCCTCGCCCTGATAGCTGCCGCTCTGGCCCACCACCGGCTGCAACGGGATCAGCACCGACTCAGCACCCAGAGTCGCAACTGCCGAGATCGTCGCATCGCGCAGCGGGGCGAAAGCGGCATCGCGCGCCTGCGCATTCACCACAAGCTTCGTACCCACCGAATGCGCCTGCGCACTGAATGGCTCCGGCACATCGGCCACCAGTTCGCGCAGAAGCTGACGCCAGAACTGTTCATGGCGCTGATCGGCCAGCGGCAGCAGCATCTGCCAGCGCCAGGTTCCACCGCTGGCCAGAATCCAGCTATGCCCCAGTCCATACGGCTGCGTCACCAGCAGCGGCGCATCTTGATCCTTCACTCGACGATTCAGCAGCGACACCGCCGCGGGCTTCAGTGCACCAATGTCCTGGTAGTCGGCGATCTTCGGCAGGCCGCTCCATGCCACCTCATTGGCGGCCGCCTCATCGGCGAGCTTGAGCATCGCGCTGCGCCGCCCGCGCGGCGTCAGCAATGCCTGCGCCTGCTCGCGATGAAAACTGCCCTTGTCGTTCGGCAGCTGCGCCGGCAGCACGCGCCCCACCTGCGTCTCGCCCCAGCCGCCCGCGCCCAGACCCTCAGGCCCGGCGATCATCAACAGACTGCCACCGCGTTCGCTGACGAAGTCGCGCAACAGCTCCAGTTGCTGCGGCTTGAAGGCCGCCGCGGGAACGCTGCCAATCACGATGGCGTCGTACTTGAACAGCGTTGGTCGATCGAGCGGAAAGCCGTCTTTCAGTTCGTCGGGCTGCTCAATGCCCTGGCGGTAGTAACCGTTGGGACTGGTGTGGAGCCAGGACACAAGGCGCACGCCTGCATCGTGATCGAGCGCACGCCGCATGAACTTCAGTTCCCAGCGCGCCTCGCCCTCGACATAGAGCACGCTGGCGCGCCGTTCATTGACCTGCACCACGCGCGAACGTGCGTTGTTGCGTAGCTCCTGCTCGCCCGTCTTCGGCTCGAGCGTGAAGCGGAGGTCGCGATAACCCGTGTTTGCCAGCTCGAAGCTGATGTACCCATTGGTCACGGACGCATCGGCCGGCAGTGCGACATCGCTGCTGGCTAGGAAACGCTCGCCATCGTAGACCTTGATGCGTGCCGTACCCGCGCCGTCGTGACGGATGCTCACGCGTGCCGTCAGACTAGTGCTAGGCAGAACCTTCTGCGGTAACAGCACATCCTGCAGCTCGAGATCCTCAGGCAGGGTCTCGCGGCCGACGCCGATGACGTGCACCGGCACACCCTGCGCCGCGATGGCCGCGAGCTGGGTCGGCTCGATGCTGCCGCGATTGTCAGCGCCGTCGCTGACCACCAGCACGGCACCCAGCGGCGTGCTCTGCAGCGAGCGCAGTACCTGTTGGACCGAATCACCCAATGAAGTCGAGGTACCCGTCGCGGCCGACGCATCGAAGCGATCCACCGGCGTGGCATCAGCTGCAAACTGGAAGCGGCGTGCGGGATAGTCCTTCAGCAGTGTCTGCACAGGACGTGAGTCCAGCGCTGCCAGCGCCTGCTGCATCCGTGTCTTCTGCGGGTCAGCCAGCGCCATGCTGGCCGAGGTGTCGAGCAGCACGGCGATGGAGTTCGC
>CAYFPW010000022.1:1971-13483 GCA_964345055.1 uncultured Steroidobacteraceae bacterium
GCCGGGGTGAACCTGAACAGCCACTCGAACACTGGCGACCTCGTGTGTACCCTGTTATACCAGCGCCCCCTCGCTGCAGGGGCAAAGTTGTGTCAATCCATCTATGAATCAGTCACCTGACAGAACCGCGCGAACCATCCGCTCCTTCGTGATCCGGGCCGGACGCATGACCGTCGCGCAACAACGGGCACTGGATGAACTCTGGCCCGTCTATGGCGTCGACTACAGCCCCGCGCCGCTGGATTTGGGCCGGCTGTTCGGCAATACGCATCCGTGTACCGCCGAGATCGGCTTCGGCAACGGCGACCACCTGCTCGAACGCGCGCAGCGGGAACCAGAGCGCAACTTCCTCGGCATCGAAGTGCACCCGCCGGGTGTCGGCCGGCTGCTGCTGGGCGTGCAGCAGGCGGGCCTGAGCAACGTGCGTATTCTCTGCCATGACGCGGTCGAGGTCCTGCGCGATCAGCTGCCGGCAGACTCACTGGACGAACTGCAGATCCTCTTCCCCGATCCCTGGCATAAGAAGCGTCACCATAAACGCCGGCTGATCGAGCCCGGATTCGTGGCGCTGGCGGCTGGCCGCATCCGCCCGGGCGGCCTGCTGGCGCTGGCCACGGACTGGGAGCCCTACGCCGAGCAGATGCTCGAGGTGTTGCGCGGCTGTCCGCTGCTGGAGAACACCGCCGCGGACGGCGGCTTTGCACCGCGCCCGGATTCGCGCATCGTCACGCGCTTCGAACGCCGCGGCATGCTGCGCGGGCATGTGGTGCGCGATCTGCTCTGGCGGCGCCGCGCCTGAATACCGGAGCGATGCGCAACGTTCAGGCGTAGCGCGCCGCAAACTCCTCCGGATCGATGTTATCTGCGAGCAGCACCTGCTCGCCGAGCACGCGCACCGGCACTCGCGCCAGCGACAGTCCCGAGCAGGGCCCGGAGAAACACCGCCCGGTCTCCGGTTCGAACATCGCCAGATGCACATAGCAGAGGATGGCCTTGCCATCCGGCGTCAGGAACCGATCGGCATCGTAGTTGAGCGGATAGCGTAGATGCGCACAGCGGTTCACATACGCATGCACACCACCATCGGCGGCACGCACCACGAAGCCGCGCAGCGGCCACTCGCCACTGCCCAGACGAAACTCGCGACAGCCGGTAGCCTCAAGGTCCTGAAGTGCGCACAGTCGATGCTCACCCTCGCCTGCGCTCATGACGTCACCGCTGGCTGCAGCGCCGGCACTTGAGCGCGACGCACCAGCACGATCAGCACCAGCAATGCCGGCACACTCAGGCTGGCGGTATAGAGGAAGAAATCCGGATAGCCGAGCGCATCGACCACGAAGCCGGAGACGCCCTCCAGCAGCTTGCTGGGCAGTGCATAGAGCGAGGAAAACAGCGCGTACTGTGTGGCTGTGTAACGCGCACTGGTGAGACTGGAGAGGAAGGCGATCAACGCGGTGCCGTGCAGCGCCTGCGCCAGATTGTCGAAGGCGTTGACCAGGCCGAGCCCGAGCAGCCCCGGATGCTCGGCGCGAGCCAGCAGCGAAAAGCCGATGTTCGAGAGCATGATCATGCAGCTGCCGAGAATCAGCGCGCGCAGCAGCCCGATGCGCACGATCACCAGTCCCGAGGCCATGATGCCGATGATCGAGGCCGCCAGCCCATACACCTTCACCACCGTCCCGATCTGCGTCAGCGAGTAACCGCGATCGAGATAGAACGGGTTGGTCATTGCGCCCATCGTGAAGTCGGTGAGTCGGTAACTGCCGATGAAGAGCAGAACCAGCACCGCGGCACCGAAGCCGTAGCGGGCGAAGAAGTCGACCAGCGGACAGACCACGGCGCCATAGAGCCACGCACCGGCGGTGCGCAGACTCTGCGGCCAGTGAGTGCGGCGAGCGAGCCAATCCACCACCAGCTGCTCCTGCAGCACCGCGTCACGATGAACAGCCGCCACCGGCTCGCGCGCCAAAAGCGTTGCAATGAGCCCCACCAGCACCAGCGCTGCCATCACGCCATAGCCCACGCGCCAGCCGTAACGATCAGCCAGCAGAAAAAGTCCGGCACTGGAGGCTACGACCGCGCCGCGATAGCCGATCTGATAGGCCGAAGCCATGGCACCCTGCTCCGCGACCGGCGCGCTCTCGATGCGCCACGCATCCAGCGCAATATCCTGAGTCGCCGAACAGAAGGCGATGAACACAGCCCAGAAGGCCATGTGCAGCACACTCTGTGACGGATCGCTGAGCGACTGATTGAACAAGCCCAGCGCAATGCCTATCTGCGCCAGCAGCAGCCAGCTGCGCCGCCGCCCGAGTGCGCGCGTCAGCCACGGTAGTGAGACACGATCGACGAGCGGCGCCCACAGGAACTTGAAGGTGTAGGCCAGCCCCACCCAGGCCAGCATGCCGATGGTCCCGCGCTGCAAACCGCTCTGGCGCAGCCAAGCCGACAGTGAGCTGTAGACCAGCAGGAACGGCAGGCCGGCGGAAAAACCCAGCGCCAGCATGGTGAGCATCTGCGGCTGCGTATGGATGCGCAGCACCGCGCGCCACCCGCGTTGTTCCTCCACGGCGCTCACAGCCGGCACGCTCCGCTCTCCGCTCGCATGGGATGCATCATAACGCCGTTGACAGTGCCCGGACGGTGCTGCAAGTTGCGCCGATGCACGACTATCAACGCGACTTCATCGAGCTGGCGCTCTCCCGCCAGGCCCTGCGCTTCGGCGAATTCAAACTCAAGTCCGGCCGCCTCAGCCCGTACTTCTTCAACGCCGGTCTGTTCAACGACGGTGCGGCATTGGCCCGCCTCGGCCGCTGTTACGCAGCTGCGATTCAGGCCTCGGGACTGGGCTTCGACATGCTCTTCGGTCCCGCCTACAAGGGCATCCCGCTGGTCTCTGCGGCCGCCATCGCGCTGGCCGAGCATCATGGGCGTAACGTGCCATGGGCCTTCAACCGCAAGGAAGCCAAGGATCACGGTGAGGCGGGCTCCATCGTCGGCACGCCGCTGGCCGGTCGCGTGCTAATCATCGACGACGTGATCACCGCCGGCACCGCCATCCGCGAATCCGTCGAACTGATCCGCGCCGCCGGCGCCACGCCGGTGGGCGTCGCACTGGCCCTTGATCGTCAGGAACGCGGCCAGGGCACGCGCTCGGCGGTGCAGGAAGTGAGCGCGGACTTCGGCCTTACGTGCGTGAGCATCATCACGCTGACCGACCTGATCGCCGCGACTGCGGACGGCAGCGCCGGTGCAGCCTCATCGGCCAGCCTCGAGGCACTGCGACGCTATCAGGATCAGTACGGCGTCACGCGCTGAGGCGCTCTGGCGCTGCGACGGCGCAGTGCCAGGCAGCCTTCGGGCTCACGCGCGGCCGCTGTGCCCGAAGCCGCCGCTGCCGCGTTCGGTGGCGGTGAACTCCTCCACCACCTGCAGATCCACCTGCACCACGGGCACCACCACCAGCTGCGCAAGGCGCTCGCCGGGCTGCACCGTGAAAGACGTGCCGGAGCGATTCCAGCACGAGACCATCAGCGGACCCTGATAGTCCGAATCGATCAGCCCGACCAGATTGCCGAGCACGATGCCGTGCTTGTGGCCCAGGCCCGAGCGCGGCAGGATCACCGCAGCCAGTCCCGGATCATCGAGATGGATGGCCAGCCCGGTGCTGATCAGGTGCGTGGCGCCGGGCGCAATGTCCAACGGCGCATCGAGACAGGCGCGCAGGTCCAGGCCTGCCGAGCCGCCGGTGGCATACGCCGGCAGTGGAAATTCACCGCCCATGCGCGGGTCGAGAATGCGGATCTGTAATGCCCGGCGCTGAGTGTTGACCATGCTGCTGCGACTCCGAGAGGAAACGAGAGGCGCAGTCTAACGGGTCTGGCCCGCGTGCTCGCCCACTGCAACGGCGCCATGCGCCTGCCAGCGCTCGATGATCAGCCTGACCAGCGCACGCGCCAGCTCCAACTTCGGGCTGTGTGGCAATTCCGCGCGGCCGTTGTCCCACAGCACGAGCAGCGAGTTGTCCTCGCAGTCGAAGGCCTTGCAGGCTCCGACTTCATTGGCCGCGATCATGTCGAGCCTCTTGCGCAACAGTTTCTCGCGGGCGTGCTGCTCGACCGAGTCCGTCTCGGCCGCGAAGCCGACCACAAACGGCCGGTCTGCGCTCGCTGCCACGCCGGCCAGAATGTCCGGCGTGCGTGCCAGCGCCAGCTCCAGTCGCTGCTGCGTCTTCTTGATCTTCTTCTCGGCGAATACTTCAGGGCGATAATCCGCCACCGCCGCCGTGCCAATGAAAATGGCCGTGCCCGCCAGTTCGGCCTGCACCGCATCGGCCATCTGCGCCGCGCTCTCGACGTCGATGCGCCGCACGCCGGGAGGCGTCGGCAGATGCACCGGCCCGCTGATCAGCACCACTTCCGCATCGGCTTCGCGCAGCGCCTGCGCGACAGCAAAACCCATCTTGCCCGAGCTCCGGTTGGTCACGAACCGCACCGGATCGATGGCCTCGCGCGTCGGACCGGCGGTGATCACGATCTTCCGCCCGCTCAGCGGGCCCGGGTCCACCAGCAGCATGGCCAGATGGTCGGCCAGCTCCTGCGGCTCCAGCATGCGACCCTCGCCCACCTCGCCGCAGGCCTGCGCCCCGCTGCCGGGACCGAGCAACCGTACGCCGCGAGCGCGGAGCGTCGCGACATTGGCCTGGGTCGCAGCGTTGGACCACATCAAACGATTCATGGCCGGCGCGACGACGATGGGCGCGCCCGTTGCCAGACACAGGGTGGCGAGCAGGTCGTCAGCCCGGCCGTGAGTCAGCCGCGCTAGGAAATCAGCGCTGGCGGGCGCGACCAGCACCACATCGGCCCAGCGCGCCAGCTCGATGTGACCCATCGCCGCCTCGGCAGCGCTGTCCCATAGACTGTCGCGCACCGGACGACCGGACAGGGCCTGGAAGGTGGTGGGGCCGATGAATTCGCGTGCCCCGGCGGTCATCACCACCTGCACCTCGGCGCCGCGCTCGACGAGCCGACGCACCAGCTCCGCGCTCTTGTAGGCCGCGATGCCGCCGGTGACTCCCAGGATGATGTGTTTACCGCGCACGCCCCATTATCGGCCAATCCCGGCGTTTCGGGCCATGCACGCCCGATATGTCGATCGAACGCTGTCGCCATATCGTCGACACTGCCCCCACGCCCGGGCCACCCCACAGGCTCGGTATCCAAAAGGCCTCTGAAGGTATGAGTGAATCCGCATGCCCCTGAGTGACTGGCCCCTGTCCGAACGCCCGCGGGAAAAACTACTGCTCAACGGCGCCCAGTCCCTGTCCGAAGCGGAGCTGCTGGCCACGCTGTTGGGCAGCTCGGGTCAGCGGGGCCGGAGCGCTCTGGACACAGCGCGCCAGATGCTCAGCGCCCACCGGAGCCTGCGCGAACTGTTCAATGCCTCGCGCGAATCGGCCCTCAGCCAGCGCGGCCTCGGCGTGGTCGGCTGGTGCCGGATGCAGGCGTCGCTGGAACTGGCGCGCCGCTATTACGCCGAAGCCATGCGCACCGGACCGCTGCTGGACTCCCCTGCCGCCACGCACCGTTTTCTGATCTCCCGCTTGCGCGACCAGCCGCACGAGGTCTTCTGCTGCCTGCACCTGGACAATCGCCACCGCCTGATCGCCTTCGACGAACTCTTCCGCGGCACCATCGATGGCGCCAGCGTGCACCCGCGCGAAGTGGTCAAACAGGCCCTGGCGCGCAACGCCGCGGCCGTGATCCTGGCGCACAACCACCCCTCCGGGGTCAGCGAACCCAGTCAGGCCGACCAGCTCATCACGCAGCGGCTACGCGAAGCCCTCGCCCTGGTCGACATCCAGGTGCTCGATCACTGCATCGTCGCCGACAACGGCTGCCTCTCCTTCGCGGAACGGGGCCTGCTCTAGCCCCATCGGCCAGGCTCCATCAGGCCGCCAACGCACGCGGCAGTTGATCAGCGGCCCCGGAAACTGGTATAAAGCCCGCCCTTCGAGCGCAGCCGGGACCCCCCGGCCGCACGCAAGTCATTGATTCTTGAGGTTGTGTCATGTCGCGCGTCTGTCAGATCACGGGCAAAAAGCCGGTTACCGGCAATACGGTTTCACACGCCAACAACCGCAAGCGCCGCCGCTTCCTGCCGAACCTGCACACGCAGCGCTTCTGGCTAGAAGGCGAAAAGCGCTGGGTGAGCCTGCGCCTGAGCGCCAGCGCGCTGCGCACGGTCGAAAAGAACGGCATCGAAGCGGTCGTCGCCGAGCTGCGCGCAGCCGGCGAACACATCTGACCGTCGCCAGCCAACGGGAAGCTGCATCATGCGTGAGAAAGTCAAACTGCTGTCTTCGGCCGGTACCGGCCACTTCTACGTCGCGATGAAGAACAAGCGCCTCCATCCGGAAAAGATGGAACTGCGCAAGTTCGATCCGGTCGTGCGCAAGCACGTCGCGTACAAAGAAACCAAGATCAAGTAGCCATTTCCGGCGGGCAGCAACCGTGCCCGAATTACCGGAAGTCGAGACAACGCGGCGCGGTCTGGCGCCGCTGCTCGCCGGACACACGATCCGGCAACTCCTCGTCCATCATCCGCGCCTGCGCTGGCCCATCGAAGCCAGCCTCCCGGCCAGAGTGCGCGGTCAGCGCATCCATGCCGTCGAACGCCGCGCCAAATACCTGCTGCTGAAACTGGATCGGGGCACGCTGATCTTCCATCTGGGCATGTCCGGCAGCCTGCGCGTGCTGCCCGAAGCCACACCGCGGCTGACCCATGATCATGTCGAGCTGCTGCTGGATGACGGGCACACGCTGCGGCTGAACGACCCGCGGCGCTTTGGCTGCTGTCTGTACACCAGCGAAGATCCGAGCACCCATCCACTGCTGCGCGCGCTGGCACCCGAACCCTTCGACAGCGACTTCACGCCCGATTATCTCTACCGCATCACCCGCGCGCGGCGCGTGGCCATCAAGCTGCTGCTGATGAATGGTCGCCTGGTCACCGGTGTCGGTAACATCTACGCGAGCGAGGCGCTGTTCCGCGCTGGCATCCGCCCGGGCCGCGCAGCGCGCTCACTCACTCACGCCGAGATCCAGCGCCTGTGGCGCAGCATCCGCACGGTGTTGCGCATGGCCATCCGTGCCGGCGGCACCACACTGCGCGATTACGTGAACCCGTCGGGCACACCGGGCTACTTCCGTCAGAAGCTCTACGTCTACGAACGCGCCGACGAACCATGCCGCTGCTGCGGCACACCCATCCGTATGCTCGTGCACGGCCAACGATCCACTTACTACTGCCCGTCATGCCAGCGGTGAAGGCGCGCAGTCGCAAAGCCGTGCTGCTGGACGATCCGGTGATGGCCGCGCTGGTGCAGGCCGCTGGCCGCTATGCGCTGCGCATCCAGCGTGAGCGCGAGCCCTTTGAATCCTTGGTGCGGGCCATCGCGCACCAGCAACTCAGCGGCGTGGTGGCTCAACGCATTCTGGAGCGCTTCTGCGCGCTGTATCCGGGGGCTGCATTCCCGACGCCAGCGGCTCTGCTGGCCACATCGCCCGAGTCACTGCGCGCGGTGGGCTTCTCCTTCGCCAAGATCCGCGCGCTGCATGATCTGGCTGAGAAAACCAGCACCGGTATCGTGCCGCCCGGAGACACTCTGCGCGAGATGGATGATGAGTCCATTATCGAGCGACTGAGCTCCGTACGCGGCGTGGGTCGCTGGACGGTGGAGATGCTGCTGATGTTCCAGCTCGGCCGACCGGATGTCTGGCCAGTGGATGACTTCGGTGTGCGCAACGGCTTCCGACTGGCTTACGGATTGAAGCAGATGCCGACACCACACGCGTTGCGCAACTTTGGCGAACGCTGGCGACCGCATCGCAGTGCTGCGGCCTGGTATCTGTGGCGCGCCGTGGACCTACATCGCGCCGGAGAATTACCACCGCCACGTCGGCCCGCACCGCGACTCGCGCGCCGCACCAAGCGGCGCGGCGCAAACGCTCACTGAATCTTCGCCACTCCGTCACCGCGCGGATCGGCAGCCGCATCAAACGCACCGCTAGCGCGTTCCTGAATCACCACCTGCAGATTGCCCCAGCGCCGGTTGCCTTCCTGCACCGTGTGCCCCAGCGCCTGCAGCGCCGTGCGCTCCGCATCAGTCAGCGCACCGGGCTCGGTCATCAACACATCAGGCAGATACTGATGATGGATACGGGGTGCGCCGACGATCTGTGCCGCGCTCCGGCCATCAAGGAAATCCAGCGTGGCAAACAGCACCATGCCGATGATGAAGCTGCCGCCGGGCGAACCCACCACCATGACCTTGTCAGGCGTTTCGACGAACGTAGGCGTCATCGAGGAGAGCATGCGCTTGCCGGGCGCGATGGCATTCGCTTCCTGTCCAACCAAACCATAGCCGTTCGGCACGCCAGGCTTCATCGAGAAATCATCCATCTCGTTATTGAGGAACATACCAGTGCCGCTGACCATCAGACCCGAACCGAAACTGAAGTTCAGCGTCAGCGTGGCGGCAACGCGATTACCCTCACCATCGATAATCGAGAAATGCGTGGTCTGTGGACCCTGCGCGGCGCCCGCACCGATGCCGGGCAGATTGGCGCTGGGCAACACATGAGCACTGTGAATGGAGGCCGCGAGGCCAGCCGCATAATCCGGACTGGTGAGTCGCGCCACCGGCACGCTGACGAAATCCGGGTCACCGAGATAGAGCGCACGATCGCGATGGAGTCGTCGCTCGGATTCGATGATCAGATGCTTGCGTGTCAGCGCATCGACCGCACCGAGATCGAAATTGGATAGGATGTTCAGCCCTTCGATGAGACCCAGACCACCGGAGCTGGGTGGCGGTGCCGACACGATGCGCGCCCCGCGATACTGCGCGACGAGCGGCTCGCGCTCGATGGCGCGATACGCCGCCAGATCCTGCTCCGTCCAGATACCGCCGAGCGAGCGCACCCCGGCCACGACGCGACGCGCCAGTTCCCCGCGGTAGAAAGAATCGAGGCCATTCTTGGCTAGCGATTCCAGCGTGTTGGCCAGTTCCGGCTGACGAATGATGACACCCAGCTCCGGCACCGCACCCTTGCGCAGAAAATTGCGCGCTACATCGGGTGTGTCAGCGAATTTGTGCTGCCGAGCCTCAAGCTCTGCACGCAGACGCGGCGTCAGCGCAAAGCCCTGACGCGCCAGACGGATCGCCGGCGCCAGGCTCTGTGCCGCCGGCAAGCGCCCATACCGCGCCGCCACCAGCGCCATGCCGGCCGGCTCGCCGGGAATGCCTGCGCCCAGCGCGCTGTCCATCGAGAGACGCGGTACCGGATTGCCGGCCGCATCCAGAAACATGTCGCGGCTGGCAGCGCCCGGCGCCACTTCGCGCGCATCGATGAGAATGTCCTTGCCGTCACGGGCCCGATGCAGCAGAAAAAATCCGCCGCCGCTCAATCCCGAACCCGCCGGATCGACAACGCCCAGCGCCGCAGCCACTGCCACCGCAGCGTCAAAGGCATTACCACCGGCACGCAGGACTTCCAGGCCTGCAGCCGTGGCTTCGGGATGTGCGCTGGCGATGGCGGCATGATGAGAAGCCACCGTGGCCACGGGCTTGGCAGCGGCCGATGCGCGCGCCGCAGTCACTTCCGCTGCCGACAACCCATTGACCACGCCGCACACGCCCAGCGCGCCAAGCAGCAGTGCGGGGAGAGCGCGGCGCGAGATCATTTCGACAGCTTCCGCTTGAACGCGGCTTCGACCACCGGATGCACGAACTCCGACACATTGCCACTCAGCATCGCGATTTCGCGCACCAGCGTGGATGAGATGAAGGTGAACTGTTCCTTGGGTGTCAGGAACATCGTCTCAATGCCCGGCGCGAGATGCCGGCCCATGTTGGCCAGCTGGAACTCGAACTCGAAGTCCGAGATGGCACGCAGTCCGCGCACGATCACACCGTTGTCATGCTGACGGGCCACGTCCACGGTCAGACCGCGGTAGCCCGTGACCTCCACATTGCTGACATCAGCGAGCACCGCGCGCGCCATCTCGACACGCTCGGTAATGTTGAACAGCGGCGCCTTGTTCGGATTCTCCGCGATGGCGACCACCACGCGATGGAAAATCCCGGCCGCGCGGCGTACCAGGTCTTCGTGACCACGCGTGATGGGGTCAAAGGTGCCTGGATAGACGGCGGTACGATTCATGAAGGCTGCTCCTTCGCAGTCCTGAACTGGTACAGATGATAGCCGACGGCGCCGGCGGTCCCGGATTTCAGCCGCTCCCAACCCGTTGGCGGCTGCCAGCGATCATCGGCGGCGTGTTCAACATAGATCAGGGCACCCTCGGCCAGCCAGCCGCGGCGAGTCAGCGTCTCGGCCACTGGTGCCAGCAGCCCGGCTGCGAACGGTGGATCGAGAAAGACCAAGTCCATCGGCCGCGATGGTCCGGCGAGGTAATGCAGCGCGTCGCCCTGATGCACCTCGGCCTGCGGTGACTGCCAGCTCGCCAGCAGCTCGCGCAGCCCCTGCGCGGCCCGGCGATCGGCTTCGATGAACACCACGGCCGCCGCCCCGCGCGACAAGGCTTCCAGTCCCAGCGCGCCCGACCCGGCGAACAGATCCAGACAGCGCAGCCCGGCGATCCGCGTCTGCAGCCAGTTGAACAGTGTCTCGCGCACACGGTCCGGGGTGGGCCGCATGTCAGTGTCGGGAAATTGCCAGCGGCGACCACGCCAGGCCCCGGCAATGATGCGCAGGGAGCGGGTCCGGGAGCCGCGTGTCTGTGTTGTCGAGGGCATCGGTACGCGAGCCTACCGCAGACGCTACAATCAGTTCTCTCCTCATTCAGGTAATTCGATGTCCGAAGCACCCGTCGACGCCTCCGGAGCCAGCGCAGCTCCCAAGGGCTTTTTTGCGCGACTGAAGGCCGGGCTGAGCCGTGGCGCCAGTTCGCTGGCCCGTGATCTGCAGGTGCTGGTGCGCGGCCGCCGGATCGACGCCGCGCTGTTCGAGGATCTCGAGGCACGCCTGCTGGCTGCCGACGTCGGCATCGAGGCCACCACGGCCATTCTCGACTCGCTCACCGCACGCGTTGCACGGCGCGAACTGGATGATGCCGAGGCTCTGCTCAGCGCCCTGCGCGAAGAGCTCAGCCAGATCCTGCTGCCCTGCCAGCAGCCGCTGCAGGTCGACCCCAGCGCGCGACCCTTTGTGATCCTGGTGGTCGGCGTCAACGGCTCGGGCAAGACCACCAGCATCGGCAAGCTGGCGCAGCGCTATGTGCAAGAGGGCAAGAAGGTCACGCTGGTGGCCGGCGACACCTTCCGCGCCGCCGCCGTCGAACAGCTACACATCTGGGCACAGCGCACCAACAGCCAATTTCGTGGCCAGGCCACGGGGAGCGATCCAGCCGCCGTGGTGTTTGACGCACTCAAGAGCGCGCAGCAGGACGGCACCGACGTGCTGATCGCCGACACCGCCGGCCGACTACA
>CAYFPW010000023.1:0-13222 GCA_964345055.1 uncultured Steroidobacteraceae bacterium
CGAGTTCCGACGGGATGCCGCCGGCGAGCGCGCGACTGCGTGTCATCGGCGCCATGATGATGCGATTGCGAAGTTCCAGGCCGCCAATGCGGCCGGGCGAGAAGAGGTTGGTCTCCGGCATGGATTCTCCTGGGTGCGGGTCGCCGTACGGCGGCCATAGATGCCCTCCACCATGGAGAGCGCCGACTACTATACCGCGCGCAGGTGCCGGATCGCTCAGTCCTGGCGGTCTGCATTGCCATGACTGGCCAGCAACTTTGAGCGGCTGCAGATCCCGACAATCGATACCACCGAATGCAGCATCGAGGAGATTGCGAGCCGCATTATTGATCGCCTCGGGCTGGAGCGGCGCTTTCGTCCCTAGCGTCGGCGCGGCGGCTCCCGCTACACTGCACAGCCCATTCCCCTATGGTTGAACCCTGAAGATGGCCCTGCGTTCCCTCCTGTTCGTGCCGGGCGACAGCGAGCGCAAAATCGCCGGTGCAGCACGCCATGGCGCCGACGCGCTGATCCTCGATCTGGAGGATTCGGTCTCCCCGGCTCGCAAGGCGGCCGCGCGCTGCATGGTGGCCGAATACCTTGCAGACCCGGCTCGTGATCGGAGTCTTCGCTGTCTGGTGCGCATCAATGCCATTCAGACCGGTCTCGCTTGGGACGATCTGGATGCAGTGCTTGCAGCGCAGCCCGACGGTGTGGTTCTGCCCAAAGGCGATCCGGATCTGTTCCGCGAGCTGGATCAGCGGTTGCAGCCACTGGAGTCGCGGTTCGGACTTGCGGTGGGCGCACTGCCGGTCTGGGTGCTGGCCACTGAGACCGCGCGTGGCGTGTTCACCGTGGGACAGTTCTTCGGTGTGAGTGCGCGTCTTCGCGGGCTCAGTTGGGGCAATGAAGATCTGGCGGCGGAAATCGGCGCCGTGAACCGCGGACCGGATGGGCAGTTCGGCGAAATGTTCCGGATGGCGCGTTGGCTGTGTGTGCTTGGTGCCGCAGCGGCTGGGGTGGATGCCATCGACGGGCCCTGCATGGAATTTCAGGACATGGCGGCTTTTGCCCGCGAGTGCCAGGAGGCGCGCAGCGCCGGGTTCGTTGGCAAACTGGCCATTCATCCGGCGCAGGTGCCGCTGATCAACAGTACTTTCACGCCCAGTGCCGAGGAAGTGGCGTGGGCGAAGCGGGTCGTAGCAGCGTTTGCCGCCGAACCTGAACTGGGTGTGATTGGGCTCGATGGCAAGGTGGTCGATCGGCCGCATCTGCGGCTGGCGGAGCGACTGCTGGCGCGGTTGTAGAAAGGGAGCGATGAGGCGATGAGGCGGATCCTGGTCGGTATCAAGCGGGTCGTGGACTACAACGTTCGCGTGCGGGTCAAACCGGACGGAAGCGGAGTGATCACCGAGGGCGTCAAGCTCAGCATCAATCCATTCGATGAAATCGCGGTCGAGGAAGCGCTGAGGCAGAAAGAGAAGGGCGCCTGCGATGAAGTGGTCGTGGCCAGCATCGGCCCTGCAGATTGCCAGACCCAGCTGCGCACCGCGCTGGCGATGGGTGCGGATCGCGCCATACTGGTTGAGACCGCAGTCGCTCTGGCCCCGCTGAGCGTGGCACGCATCTTTCTTCGGCTGCTGGAGAAGGAAACTCCGCTGCTGGTGCTGCTCGGCAAACAGGCCGTTGATGAAGACAACAGCCAGACCGCACAGATGCTCGCTGCACTGTGGCAGCGACCGCAGGCGACCTTCATCTCGAAGCTGGAAATCGGTGCGGATTCGGCGCGCGTGACGCGCGAAGTGGATGCAGGTCTCGAGATGTTGGAGGTCGATCTTCCAGCTGTGGTCAGTACCGACCTGCGCCTCAATGAGCCGCGCTATGTGAAGCTGCCTGAGATCATGAAGGCCAAGAAAAAGCCGCTCGAAGTGCTGTCGCTAGATTCGCTCGGCATCGCGGCTGACTCGCGCGTTCGTGCCGTCAACTATGCGCCCCCGTCGCAGCGGCCGAAGGGTGTGCGGGTGGCCGACGCGAGTGAGCTGGTCGCTGCGCTGCGCAACCGGGGAGTACTTTGATATGACACAGGTCCTGGTGGTGGCCGAGCACGGCCAAGGAAAGTTGTCGCAGTCCACGGCGCGTGCGGTCAGTTGCGCGCTGCAGCTGCCGGATGCTGTGGTGAGTGTGGCGGTGTTTGCAGCGGAGGGTGCAGCGGTGGCTGCGCAGGCGGCACGTCTGACGGGCGTGCAGCGCGTGGTGCTGGTCGAGGATTCGCGTCATGCCCATCCAATCGCCGCGCTGATCGCGCCGCAGCTCGCAGAACTCGCGTCCGGCAAGAGTCATGTGTTCGGTCCCTCGTCCACGTTCGGACGTGACCTGATGCCTCGTGTTGCCGCGCTGCTGGATGCACCGCAGCTCAGTGACATCGCGGCGGTGGAGAGTGCGAAGCGCTTCCGCCGTCCCATCTATGCCGGGAACGCCATCGTGACCGTGGAGGTCGATGCCCCGCAGCTCGTCGCCACGGTGCGGGTCGCTTCCTTCCAGCCCGCCGCGGTGGGCGAGAGGGCCGCCCCCGTCGAAGCGGTGCAGCCGCGGGCCGCTTTACCAACCCATACGCGTTTTGTTTCGCTGAGCACTTCTCAGAACGACCGCCCCGAGTTGCAGTCGGCGGCCCGCGTGGTGTCTGGCGGGCGCGCTTTCGCCAGTGCCGAGAACTTCCAGAAGCTCTACAAGCTGGCAGACCTCCTGGGTGCGGCAGTGGGCGCCTCGCGCGCGGCAGTGGATGCCGGCTTTGCACCTAACGAGCTGCAGGTTGGTCAGACCGGCAAGATCATTGCGCCGGAGCTTTACATGGCGTTCGGCATCTCGGGTGCTATCCAGCACCTCACGGGAATCAAGGACGCGCGCACCATTGTCGCAGTCAACAAAGATAGCGAGGCACCGATCTTCGAGGTCGCCGACATCGGTCTGGTGGGTGATGTGTTCGCCGTCTTGGCCGAGTTGGAACGCCTGGTGGTCACGCCCCCCGCCTGAGTCTGAGTGCCCGGGCCCCCGTCCACGGGGGCGGATCCCCATCATCTGCGACAAGTCAATTGCGGTTTGCCGCAGTGGGCTAATCATTCATACGCATACGCCTCCATTTGGCGCTGGCGCACACTGCTGGTGATGCTGCGGGCCACACGGTTCCCGCCAGACTTGGCTGTGGAGGCGGGATGAGTAATGAGCCTGCGGTGGGTGCCGGATCCAACGGCCTGATTTACAACGACGCCGTGGTCCGCAACTTCGCGATCATGACCGTGGTCTGGGGCATCGTCGGCATGCTGGTGGGTGTGATCATCGCCGCCCAGCTGATCTGGCCTGACCTGACCTACGGCATTCCGTTCCTGAGTTACGGCCGTCTGCGGCCACTGCACACCAACGCCGTCATCTTTGCCTTTGGCGGTTCCGCTCTGTTCGCCAGTTCGTACTACTGCGTGCAGCGTACTTGCCAGGCGAGGCTGTTCGGCGGTTCGCTGGCGGCATTCACCTTCTGGGGTTGGCAGCTGGTCATCGTGCTCGCCGCGATCACCTTGCCGATGGGCATGACCAGCGCCAAGGAATATGCCGAGCTGGAATGGCCTATCGATGTGCTCATCGCGGTGGTCTGGATTGCCTACGCGGTCGTTTTCCTGGGTACGCTGGCACGGCGCAAAGTCAAACATATCTATGTCGCCAACTGGTTCTTTGCGGCCTACATCATCACCATCGCGGTCTTGCATGTGGTGAATAGCGCCGAGATTCCGGTCTCCCTCACCAAGTCGTATTCAGCCTATGCAGGCACGGTCGATGCGATGGTGCAGTGGTGGTACGGGCACAATGCCGTGGGCTTCTTTCTGACCGCTGGCTTCCTCGGCATGATGTATTACTTCGTGCCCAAGCAGGCCGGTCGGCCGGTGTACTCCTACCGTCTGTCAATCGTGCACTTCTGGGCCCTAATCTCGGTCTATATGTGGGCTGGTCCGCATCATCTGCATTACACCACGCTGCCGGACTGGGCCCAGTCACTGGGCATGGTGTTCTCACTGCTGCTGCTGGCGCCGAGCTGGGGCGGAATGATCAACGGCATCATGACGCTCTCCGGCGCCTGGCATAAGCTGCGTACCGACCCGATCCTCAAATTCATGATCGTATCGTTGTCGTTCTACGGCATGTCGACCTTCGAGGGACCGATGATGTCGATCAAGACGGTCAACGCGCTGTCTCATTACACAGACTGGACCATCGGGCATGTGCACTCCGGCGCACTGGGCTGGGTCGCGATGATCAGCATCGGTTGCATGTATTCGCTGATACCGCGTCTTTATGGCCGATCCGGCATGTGGAGCACGCGGCTGATCGACTGGCATTTCTGGACCACCACCATCGGCATCGTGCTGTACATCGCCGCCATGTGGATTGCCGGCGTAATGCAGGGCCTGATGTGGCGCGCCACCAATTCGGACGGCACGCTGACCTACACCTTCGTCCAGGCACTGGCCGCCACGCATCCGTATTACATCGTCCGCTTCAGCGGCGGGCTGCTGGTGCTCAGTGGCATGTTCCTCATGCTGTACAACGTGCGTCGAACCATCGCCGGCGGAGGAAACGCATGTTGAATCACGACATCATCGAGACCCGTACTGGGCTGCTCGGCGTGCTCATTGCCATCGTCATCAGCATCGCCGGTCTAGTGGAAATCGTGCCGCTCTTCTTTTCCAGTCAGGTGACCCATCCGGCACCCGGGATCAAACCGTACTCGGCACTGGCTCTGGAAGGGCGAGATATCTACATCCGCGAGGGTTGCTACAACTGTCATTCGCAGATGATCCGGCCATTGCGTGGCGAGACCGAGCGCTATGGCCACTATTCTCTGGCTGGCGAATCGGTGTATGACCATCCCTTTCAGTTTGGTTCCAAGCGCACAGGCCCTGATCTGGCGCGCGTCGGCGGGCGCTACACCGACGAATGGCACCGCGTGCACCTTATGCAGCCGCGGGATCTGGTGCCTGAGTCGAACATGCCAGCGTTTCCGTGGCTGGCGAAGAATCTCGTCGACGCGCGCGTGACGCCGGACAAGATGCGAGCCCTGCGTCGGGTTGGTGTCCCGTATACGGACGCAGAGATCGCTTCAGCCCCCGATGCGGTTCAGGGAAAAACTGAGCTGGAGGCGTTGATCGCCTATCTGCAGGGGCTGGGCCTGGCAGCCAAGGAGTGGAAGTAGTCATGGCGAGCGGAATCATCACCGCGATCCTGATTGTCGCCTTCTGCGGCATCTGTCTCTGGGCGTGGAGCGACCGACGCCGCGATGCCTTCGATGCGGCGGCCCGACTGGCTCTTGAGGAGGATGAGGCGGTTTGCCCGAAGGGTGAGCACCCGGATGAAAAGAGGTCGCAGCCATGAGCGACGCATTCAGCCTATTTGTCGTCATCCTTTCGCTCGCAAACATTCTCGGCGTCGTGTGGCTATTCTGGGCCATGCGCAAGCGGCGCGCTGGTGAGGCGGCGGCTGATGAGACCACGGGTCATGTCTGGGACGATGATTTGCGCGAGTTGAATAATCCGTTGCCGCGCTGGTGGCTCTGGTTATTCGGATTGTCTGCAGTTTTCGCTGCAGTCTATTTGGTGCTGTATCCAGGGCTTGGTAATTATCGGGGCGTGCTGGGTTGGACATCCGTGGCTCAGCATGCTGAGTTACGGAAGTCTCTGGAGGCTGAAGCCCAGAAAGCACTGGCACCTTTCGCTGGCATGAGTGTCACGCAACTCCGCGGCAATCCGGCAGCACTGGGTGTGGGGCGTAATTTGTTCAACGACAACTGCATTCTCTGTCATGGCTCGGACGGGCGTGGCGCACCGGGATTTCCCAATCTCACTGATAAGGACTGGCTCTGGGGTGGTACGCCGGAAATCGTTGAGACCACTATCTCTGGTGGTCGCATCGGCGTGATGATCCCGTGGCAGGATACCCTCGGTGGCGATCAGGGCGTGGAGGATGTGCTGGCCTATGTGCTGTCGCTGTCCGGACGCAGTGTGCCCGCGGGCGATGTGGTGCACGGCCGGCAGTTGTTCGCTATCAACTGTGTGGCCTGCCATGGTGACAAGGGGCAGGGCAACCCGTTGATCGGTGCGCCCAATCTCAGCGATAACGTGTGGCTGTACGGCGGCTCGGTCGCAACTGTCCGAGAGACCATTGCGCGCGGTCGCCAGGGTCAGATGCCGGCTCATGGTGATCGCCTTGGTGAGTTGCGTGTCCGGCTGCTGGCAGCCTACGTTCTGAGTCTGAGTGATGCCAGCCGATAGACAAGACCTGTCCCTGCGTGCCCGTCGCATCGGCACGGCGATCTGGGCATCGTTTCTCGCTGCTTGCGTCGGAACGATGTTCTTTTTCGCGTTCATCGCACCGGAAGAACTGGTCGGTGAGGATTTCACAACAACAATGTTTGACCACCTAGGGGTCTACACGCTTGGATTCTTCGGTCTGTGGCTGGTGGCCCTGATGGCCAGTGCCCTGACCCTCACCATGAGTCAGCCCCCCGATGGAACCCCTCCAGAAGATCGCCGCACCCGCTGATTCTTATTACGTCGCTCACGCGAAGGTCTACCCGCGCGAGGTATCCGGTCGGTTTGCACGTCTGCGCATCGTAGCCGTCTGGGTGCTGCTGGGCGTTTATTATCTGCTTCCCTGGTTAAATCTACATGGACGCCAGGCGGTCCTGTTTCATCTGCGCGAACGGCAATTCTTCATTTTCGAGCTGGTGATGTGGCCGCAGGACTTCATCTTCCTCACCTGGCTGCTGATCCTCGCTGCACTATCGCTGTTCTTCTTCACAGCGCTTGCGGGCCGGCTCTGGTGCGCTTACGCCTGTCCGCAGACCGTCTGGACCGAGGCATATCTGTGGATGGAGCGCATCACCGAGGGAGACCGCAATGCGCGTATGAAACTCGATGCGGCGCCCTGGAGCCTGCAGAAGCTCTGGCGGAAGGGTTCCAAGCAGGTGCTGTGGATCGGATTCTCGTTGTGGACCGGACTGACCTTCGTTGGATTCTTCAGTCCGATACGACAATTGTTCCATGAGGTGTGGCATTTGCAGCTCAGCGGGTGGGAAACGTTCTGGTCGCTGTTCTATGGCTTTGCCACCTATGGCAACGCCGGTCTGCTGCGCGAGCAGGTTTGCAAGTACATGTGTCCCTACGCTCGGTTTCAGAGCGCGATGTTCGATAAGGACACATTGATCATCACCTACGACGCCGAGCGTGGTGAGCCGCGCGGTGCACGGCGCAAGGGAGTGGCGCAAGCGCAGTCTGGACTGGGCGACTGTGTCGACTGCACCTGGTGCGTGCAGGTGTGTCCTACAGGTATCGATATTCGCAATGGGCTGCAGTACGAGTGCATCGCCTGTGCGGCATGCATTGATGCCTGCGATCAAGTCATGGATCGTGTTGGTTATCCGCGTGGTCTGATTCGCTATACCACTCAGCACGCTCTGGAGCGCGGGCCGACGCGTCTTCTCAGGCCGCGCGTGCTGATCTACGGAACCATCCTCGGCGTGCTGACCGTTTCCTTCGGGGTGGCGCTGTGGCTGCGCCAGCCCGTGGCGTTCGATGTGATTCGTGATCGCAACGCACTGTATCGGCTACTCGATGATGGACGGGTCGAGAATGTTTACACGCTGAAGATCATGAACAAGGGTGAGCGCGAGCGGCGCTACACGGTTACTGTCAGTGGCGCCGGCGGGTTTAGCCTGAATCCTGATCCGGCGCGCTTCGTGGTTGGGCCGGGCATGGTCTATCCAGCGGTGGTTGAGGTACGGCGTGTCGGCTATGAAGATGACGCAGGCCAGGATGCGTCGCACGGTGAGTTGCGCCACGGTGCCTCACAGCCGATTGTTTTTACGCTGACTGATGACGAAGATCCGACCATGCAGGTCACGCACACGGCCGGTTTTCTGGCGCCCCGAACATGAGCACGCTGCGCACCTCGGGCGGCCCCAATCTCGTGCTGTGGCTGCTGTGGATTCTGCCGTCGGTGGCCGTGATCGCGAGTTTTGCTTCGCTCTATTTGGCGGTACGCAACGGCGACACGCCGCTGCCGGATTCGTATCATTGGGAGGGGCAAGCCTTGACTGCCGACGAGGCGTTGCAGGCGCACGCCAGAACGCTTGGCATCGCAGCGCTGTTGCAGTTTGATGCTGCAACGGGACAGTGTCAGGTCAAGCTTCTGGGTGATTCTCCAGCCCAGTTGCGTGTGGATCTTACCCACCCGACGCAACGTGCCGCTGACCAGCACTGGATCCTGCAGCACGATGACACGGGCTATCACGCGAACTGTCAGGCCTTGCCGCAGGCCCATTGGTGGGTGCAGATCACCGATTCGGTGCATCAATGGCAGCTGCGGGGCCGCATGCGCGGCAACCTTGACGCCGGCCCGCTGGCCCTAACGCCCGACACTCCGGCCAGCTGATGAGCAGTGCCTCCGCAGCGCATCTGAGTTGGCAGAAAGAGGGCGATCAGGCCCGAACTCTGTTTTTTGCCGAAGGAATGCGTTGCGCCAACTGTGCGGCTGCGATCCGCCGTGAGGTGGGTGCCTTGCCGGGTGTGGAGCGCATCGACGTTAATCTGGCCACCTCGCGTGTCTCCTTGGCTTGGAACCCCTCGCGTCTGCCTCTGGCGCGGGTATTGGCGACCATCGAGTCGCTGGGATTCCGTCCGGTTCCACTGAGCGGTGAGTCCACAGTACGCGAGCGCGAGGTGCAGCGACGTTCGGCATTAAAGCGTATCGGCGTAGCGGGACTGGTCTCGATGCAGATGTCGATGTACACGGTCGGACTGTATGCCGGTGCCTTCAGCGGCATTGATGCCGACATGGAAACCCTGCTACGGGTCACCAGTATGCTGCTCGCGCTGCC
Source organism: uncultured Steroidobacteraceae bacterium (assembly GCA_964345055.1). GTDB lineage: Bacteria > Pseudomonadota > Gammaproteobacteria > Steroidobacterales > Steroidobacteraceae > FEN-1191. The sequence continues at coordinate 8,897 of CAYFPW010000023.1, forward strand.
GGTGCTGCTGTATTCGGGCCTGCCGTTCCTGCGCGGTGCCTGGCTGGATCTGCGACGCCGGAGTCTGGGTATGGATACGCCGGTGGCGCTGGCGCTGGTGCTGGCCTTCGCGGCCAGTGCCTGGAATACCTTGGCGCGCAGTGGTGAGGTCTATTACGACTCCGTAGCCATGTTCGTGTTCCTGCTTCTTCTTGGACGCTACATCGAGCAATCGCTCCGGCGCGGCAGTCTGGACGCGGGCGAAGCATTGGCGCGCAGCCTACCGGCGCAGGTCACACAGGTCCTTGGTAGCGGCACGCAGCGCGTACCGCTCGGCGATGTACAGGCCGGCGATCGACTACGGGTGGCGCGCGGTGCGGTGGTACCGGTGGATGCGCTGCTTGAAAGCGAGGTGGCCACCCTTGATGAGTCACTGATCAGTGGCGAGTCCCTGCCGGTGAGTCATCGTGCCGGTGATCGGGTGATGGGTGGAAGCGTTAATGTCAGTGGGGTCATCGAGGTAATAGCGCAGGCACGCGCAGAGGACTCGACGCTCGCAGCCATGGGCGCCTTGATCGAACGCGCTCAGGCAGAGCGACCGCCGATGGCGCTGCTGGCTGAGCGTGCTGCCGTGCAGTTCGTTAGCGTTATTCTGCTACTGGCGCTGCTGGTGGCGGGCGTGTGGTTGTGGTTCGATCCGACCCGAGCATTTGCCGCGACGCTGGCAGTGCTCGTGGTGACCTGTCCCTGTGCACTGTCGCTGGCAACGCCTGCTGCAGTGGCCGCTGCGAGTGTGCGGCTCAGTCGCCGCGGCGTCATGGTGACACGCGCCCATGCTCTGGAGCGATTGGCCGGTATCGATACCGTGGCCATCGACAAGACGGGCACGCTCACCGGTGAGCACATCCGCGTCCTCGCGGTGCACACATTGGGTGAGTTCGACGCGGAGCACGCGCTGCGGGTTGCTGCGGCGCTGGAGTCGGGCTCCACACATCCGCTTGCTGTCGCTTTTAATGAAGTGCCCACTGCGGGCCTGGTGCCGATCCAGTGTCATGAGTTCGCCGGGGAGGGTGTCGAAGGAACTCTCGAGGGCCGCTTGTGGCGTGTCGGGCGCGCTGAGTGGGTGGCCCGACTGGCGCCGATGGACGGCCGTCCCGGTGAGTTTCCTCATGCGCGCGTATGGCTGGGGAATGATTCCGGGCTGGTTGCGGCCTTCGAGCTTGGCGACGGGCTGCGCACCGGTGCCGTCGCTGCGGTCGAAGCCATGCGGCGTGCCGGTTTGGAGCTGGTCGTGATCAGTGGCGATCGTCGGGCTGCCGTGCAGCAGGTGGCACACGAACTCGGTATCGCAAAGGCCTATGGGGGTCTCGACCCACAGGGCAAGGTGGCGGCCGTGCGCGAGCTGCAGCAGCAGGGACGCCGGGTTCTCATGATAGGCGATGGCATCAATGACGCACCTGTGCTGGCTGCAGCCGACGTGTCCTGCGCCATGGGCCAGGGTGCGGCGCTGGCCCAGTCCGCCTCCGATCTGCTGCTGATGAATGACTCGCTCGCTGCCGTGGCCGAATCCATCACCACTGCGCGAGGGACGGTGCGGCTGATGCGCGCCAACCTGCGTTGGGCCATGGTCTACAACCTGTGTGCCATACCACTGGCGGCGCTGGGCTATGTGCCGCCATGGCTGGCGGCGATCGGCATGTCCGCCAGCTCACTGTATGTAGTCTGGCGCGCGCACCGATTCGCCCATGCTCCGCAGCAGACTCAGCCCGTCACGACGCTCCCGGTACCGGCAGTGACACCATGAGCAGTGCGTATTTGCTGATTGCACTCTCGCTGTTCATGCTGGCCGTCGCGATCTGGGTGTTCTTCTGGTGCGTGGACAGCGGCCAGTTCGACGACATCGAGGAGAAGGGGGCCGCAGCGCTCGAGGGACGCAACCTGCAGGGCGAGGAGTCCGAGCTAACTGAGTCGTGATGATAAGCGGCACGTGCTAGAGCTGCAGCTCTACCGGTACGCGTTCGTCAGTCTTTGCCGGTCGTTCGGTCATCCTTGCTTCGGTCAGTAGCAGGACGCTGGCAACAGAAACCGCATTCTCCAGTGCCGTGCGCACCACTTTGACCGGATCGATGATTCCGGCACTGAACAGGTCAACGTATTCCTTGCGGGCTGCATCAAATCCGACGCTTCCGCTGGAATGGAGCATGCGATCTACCACCACACCCGCATCACTGGCCGAATTCACGGCGATCTGCCGCGTCGGCGCATCCAGCGCGCGCCGCTGGTTCCGCGCTTTGTTCAGCCGCGCTGACGCCGTCGCTCCAGGCGATTGCAGCTGCGATTAGCCCGGCACACCGAGCGATTCTGCCAATCAAGCGAGTCTCCCCGGTCCGGGTGCGACGCTTAGGCAAGGATATCGGATCGCGCTGCGCCCTTGCGGGTAAACTCGCCAACGCCCCGCCAGCGCGGGACCGGTGGCAGAGAAAACAGGGAGTCGAGCCGTGGCCGTGATCACCAGCATTGCCGACCTGCGCGAGCGCGCTCGGCGCCGCCTTCCGCGCGCGATTTTCGACTATGCCAATGGCGGTGCTTATGACGAAGTGACCTTGCGCCGCAATCGCGCGGCGTTGGACGCGTTGGAGTTTCGCCAGCGCGTGATGGTCGACATCAGTCGACTGTCGGTTGGTACGACGGTGCTCGGTGAGCCCTGGAGTATGCCGGTGGCCATCGCGCCCACCGGACTCGCCGGCCTTTTCCACCGTGATGGCGAAATTCACGGGGCGCGTGCTGCCGCTGCAGCCGGCGTTCCGTTCACGCTCAGCACGCTGTCCATCTGCTCGATCGAGGATGTGGCCGGTGCAGTCCCTCAGCCCTTCTGGTTTCAGCTGTATCTGATGCGTGATCGTGGCTTCAATGAAGAGCTGATTGCCCGTGCCGCGGCGGCGCGGTGCAGTGCACTGATGTTGACCGTTGACCTGCCAGTGCCCAGCGTACGACGTCGCGATGTGCGCAACGGCCTCAGCGTGCCGCCCCGCCTAACACTACGCAATCTGCTCGATATTGCCACCAAGCCGCGCTGGGCGAGCGGTGTGCTGTTCGGCCAGCGGCGCAGTTTCGGTAATCTGCAGAGCCATATGAACAACACCGGTGATCTGCGCACGCTCGCTCAATGGATCGCCACCCAGTTCGATGCATCGGTCACCTGGCAGGACATCGACTGGATCCGGGCCCGCTGGCCGGGCAAGCTGATCGTCAAAGGTGTGCTTGATGCGGAGGACGCCCGGCAGGCCTGTGCCATGGGTGTGGATGCTGTTGTCGTATCCAATCACGGCGGACGCCAGCTCGATGGCGCGCCGGCGACCATCAGCGTGCTGCCTGAAATCGCAGCCGCGGTGGCGGGGCGCTGTGAACTCCTGTTCGACGGCGGCATCGAATGCGGTCAGGACGTGCTCAAAGCGCTGGCTCGTGGTGCGAGCGCCTGCCTGATCGGAAAGAGCTTCCTGTATGCGCTGGCTGCAGGCGGCGAGGCTGGCGTGCGTCAGGCGCTGGACATCCTGCGGCGCGAACTGGAAGTCAGCATGGCGCTCGCTGGTGTCGCCGATGTCAGGAATGTCGACCAGCGCGTGCTGCGTCCCTGAGCCCGCTCATGCCGGAACATCAATAACAATTTGTCTGGAGTGGAAACATGATCACGATTGCAACCTATTCGCTTACGCCGGTGGACCTGCTGCGCTTCGTCTGCGGGTTCTTTTTTATTCCGCATGCCATTGGCAAGTTCACCGCACAGGAAGCCTCGTTCAATTTCTTCCGTGCCGCGGGCTTCAAGCCGGCCGCGCCCTTTGCTTTTGCCGCCATGGGGATCGAGGTCGTGTTGGCAGCCCTCCTGCTGCTGGGGTATCAGGTCAACGTGGCGGCGTGGATCTCCGCTGCCTATTTGCTGATCGCGGCGGCGGCGACACTGAAAGTGACAAAGAAGTGGCTGTGGCACATTGGCGGCTGTGAATATCCGCTCTTCTGGGCCCTTTGCTGCGTTGTCCTGGCCATGATGGCCTGATCAGGACTGCGTGAGCTTAAAGCTCCGAGCTGACCTATCTAGCCCGGCTTTCAAGACCACATGCTGCGCCGCCGGCTAGGGCGGCGGCGCAGCATCCAGTGATCGAGTTTCGAGCTCAATCGAAGCGTGTTACGGCTTGCTCGTGCCGTACAAGAACGTGCTAGGTGGTGCATCGCCCTTGCAGGTGTACGCGAACGCCGACACCGTCGAGTCGATCTTCGAGTTTGCCGGAAGGCTGTAACGGAAATCCGTCTCGCCGTTGACTCGCCCGACCAACGAGTCGAATTTACCGGCAT
>CAYFPW010000024.1:0-2296 GCA_964345055.1 uncultured Steroidobacteraceae bacterium
CTCGGCGGCGGCTTGAACCACAGCGTGTCACCGGGCTTGATGCTCGCCAGATCCATTGCCGATACGCGCAGCGTGGCCAGCTGCGCAATCAATTCCAGCTCTGTGTCCCCTACGGCGCTGCGTAGCTGTTCAGCCCAGCGGGCCGAAAGTTTTTCGTCGCGCTCCCCGGTCTGCACTCGTCCGCGCAACAACAGGCGGATTGGCTTGAGTGCTGAGAACGGATACATGATCGTGAGCTGGCCGCGGACATCGGCTCCGAGCTCAAGCTCGAAGCGGCTCACGGCAACGATTTCCTTATCCTCGCCGATCTGCGCAAACGATGGGTTGATCTCGCGGCTCACATATTCCGGCTTAATAGCAAAGACTGGTTCCCAGGCTTCTGCAAGATCGGTGAAGATGGATTCCAGCAGTAGCTGAATGATTCGCTCCTCTGTCTGCGTGAAGCCGCGTTGCGGCGACAACTCCATGGAACCACCGCCGCGGCCGCCGAAGAAACTATCCACGGCGCCGTAAACGATAGCTGGCTCCATAGTCACCAGCCCGTAACCGCGCAGAGGCGGATAGCGCACGATGTTGACATTGCAGGGTGATGGCAGACCTTGCAGGTAGTCATGAAAAGTTGTCACTTCGAATGGGGTCGCAGTGACCTTGACCGCCTGACGCAGCCGCGTGAGCAAACTGCCGCGCAGCTGACGCGAAAAGCGATCATCGATCATCTCGAGGGCGGCAAGCTGGGAGCGGGAAGTGGTGTCACTGCCAACCAGGCTATAGGGCTGTACCGATGAGCCAGACGACGACGTGGCCGACGTCTCAATGTCACCGCTCTGCAGGGCTCCGACGAGGGCATTCACCTCATCGGGTGTCAGCAACTGGCCTGACTTGGACATTTCAGATCTCTCTACCATGAATGTCAGTTACTGAAATACGAAGTGGGTAAACATCACTTCTTCGATACCGCCGAAATTCTCGTTACGGATCAGCACATCATTCATCGCATTGCGAAGCGACTCAGCAAGGTGCGCACGACCTTCGAGCGAGACCATTTCTTCCTCTCCAAACTGGCTGGCAGAGGTCAGGATGGCCGCTTCGATGGCGATCTGATGCTTCGTCACGCGCTCGACGATCGCATCGCCATAGAAGGTCTTGTAGGCGACCTTGAACTGCACGAACTTGCGTGAGTTGGGGATGTTGATCGTGAAGTCCCGTTCGATGGGCTTATACGTTGCAGCAAATTTCTCAGCCGCTGGAACCGCCGCCGATGACTTGGCCGCTCCATGCTCCGGCGCTGCGGCATGTTCGCCACCGCTGGCCGCTTCATGCTCTCCGGTAGCATGCGCAGCCTCTCCACCAGAGGCCTCCCCATGCTCACCCGCTGCAGCCTCAGCCTCGGCCTCAGCCGCAGCCGCCGGCTTCTTGGAGAAGAAGCCCGTGAAAAATAACGTCGCACCGACTGAGCCGCCGATGAGCACCAAAGCACCCGCCGCAATCATCACAAAGAGAAGTATCGACGACTTCTTCTTCGGCTGCGCCTCTTCACCGGCTGCACCCGCAGCGTCAGGGGCCTTTTTCTTGCTGTCTTTCTTGTCCGACATCGGAGGTACCGTCAGTTAGTAATGGAAGGGGTATCAAACAAACAGATCGACTTCGCGCGAGTTGTCATTGACTCGCTGCAGAGCTGCAACGGCGGATGGAGTCGCCAGCAGATTGGCTTCTTCCGGCTGCTGCCGATAGGCCTGCGCGGTGAACGGGCTTGATGAGCGCTCACCCTGCGCTCGCGAGCCGGATTGGCCGAATGACCAGCCAGCGAGCTGCAGACCATAGGACTCAAGCGATTCCTGCAAGCGCGGCAAGCCGGCCTGGAGAATGGCCTTGGCCTCGGTGCTTGACATATTTACATTTGCAGTCAACTCGGAACCGCGCAGCAAAAGGCTGATATCCATCGAACCCAGATTGCCCGGTTCAAGTTGCAGACTGACGTTCCAGTTCTCGCTGCGTACCTGGTTCATTATCCTCTGGGCGACCGCATCGGCAAAGCTCTGCGTGCGATCCTCGAAGTTCATTCGCTGATCAAGGACTCGCAAGTGCTCGACGGAGTCACGAACCGCATGGAACATGTCAGGGCGCCTGCCCTCGGCTGTTGCGACGATGGCGGGGTCTGTGGGCGCCGGGTTCGGGGCCGCTCCACCGGACGGGCTGTTGTTCAACCCCACGGTCGAGGAATCCGATGACACAGGGCTTGGGGCCGAGTCGGACTGCGAAAGAATTGTCTGCGCACTAACCGGCACTGACAACAGCG
>CAYFPW010000024.1:2396-13101 GCA_964345055.1 uncultured Steroidobacteraceae bacterium
CGCTGACAGCGTCGAAGGCATTTTGGCCGCAACAGTGGCCTTGCCCTGGACGATGGCCCCTGCGATATCGTTCAGCGCCAACACGGCAGTACCCGTGCGCATGATGGATGCTGCGCCGGACGCAGGATCCAACGCCTCAGCCTTCATAGCCTGCAACTTGTCAGACCCGGCAATTTCAGAAGTCATGCCGCTGGCATTGGAAAGCGGGCGCAGTCGCAGTTCCTGCAGCGCGGAAGCCAGAGCGAGTGGGGACGGCACCGTGGGCTGCGACGGGGCGGGAGCTGATCCGAGAGCCGCTGGAGCTTCGGCAACGCTCGCTCCAACTTGGCTGCGGGCACCCAAAGCCCGCCAAGACATCAAATCCTCGTCAGCGATCATGCTCGGAGAACGGCCGAGCGCGTCGGTGGACAGATTGATGCCGGCCGTGACGTCTGTGATTTCAGACGTCACAGTTGATTCCGGCTGCTCCACCGGCGCTGCTGCAACCGTCGGCGGAGACATTATCGGCATGGGCAAAAGAGGGAGAACAAACGCGTAGTCGATGCCATTCGCACCTTTGCCAGCAGCGCTAGCGGGATCCGCCTTGGTCGAATCCGCATCCTGACCCACCGGGTCACTCGCCACTTCGTCCGTTGCGGTCCGGCTCAGTAGCAACCGGGCCAGTGAACGGTCGATGCCTATCGTGACGGCAAAATCTTCGAGCTTCGCGTCGGATATGGGCTGGGCCTGCCAGCGCGCAAGCTCCGGCGATCGGGGCGGCAATTCCGGCAACCCATTGCCGGCTTCAGGCAAATTCAGCGTCGTACCGGCATCGTCCGAATTGACCGCCTGCCCCCCCGCTTCCTGCATCAGGCTGGCGAAAAGTGGGCCCTTTGTGGCTCCATCCGGCGCGGAAATAGCGCCAGATTGGGCGTTTTCAGCCGGCCGGCCCGCCGGTTCGATGGAATTCAGTAGTAGGTCTGAAGCAGCCATAATCGCAAAAATTGGATTCCGAACGTGAGTGACCGTCACCTCCTCTGCAAGCGACATGCCAGCCCGCTTCTAGGCTGAGGACGCACCAACCCGTCCAGCGTCTTTTGCTCGCGCACCCGCACCTCGCTCGCAGCCATTTGTCCGGACTTATCAGCGGCGAGTTCCACGGCTTTGGCAAAGCTGCGCTTCTCACGTACCTCCTCCAGGGCGGACTCAAGCAGGAATTCGGCTTGCGCCACTTCGTTCTGCTGATTCTGAGAGAGCTGGGTCAGCCAACCGGAGAATTCGCGGTACATGCGCAGACTAGAGACGCTCTGGCTGCTGAGCTCTCGTCCGCGAATCATGCCCCCGTAGTCAGCGCAATAACGCTCCACGGTCTCGAGCCGATCCTTCTGCATCAGCAGATTCTCGCGGCGCTCTGAGGCAGCCCGTTCAGCGGCCTTAGCCAGTGCATCACCAACCTTTGCGATGCGCTGCAGGCGGGCCGCCCGCGTTGCATGTCGACTGGTCACGCAAGCACTCGCGCGAGCTGCTGGAAGCCCGCGGCAAAGTCGACCTTCTCGTCAGCTTCCTGCATCAGGAATTCACGGAGCGAGGCGTGCCGCTGGAGGGCTTCATCCAGCTCGGTATTGGTGCCGGCGCGGTAGGCCCCTACGGAGACAAGATCTCTGTTTTCCTCCCATGTCGCCATCAGCCGCCGGAATTTACGCACGAGAGTGCGCTGATCCTGGGAGATGAGCCGATTCGCCAGACGCGAAATGGAGGTGTTGATATCAATGGCGGGATATTGACCAAGTGCTGCCAGATCGCGGGACAACAGAACGTGTCCATCCAGAATCGCACGCGCTCCATCAACGATCGGATCGTTGGTGTCATCGCCCTCGGCGAGAATGGTGTAGATACCAGTGATACTGCCACCGCCACTGACGCTGCCCGCGCGCTCGATCAGTTCATTGATTAGCGAAAATACCGAAGGGGTATACCCCTTCGTGGTCGGCGGCTCTCCAACCGCCAACCCAACCTCGCGCTGCGCATGAGCTACGCGGGTCAGAGAATCCATCAGCAGCAGTACGTTTTTGCCCTGATCCCGGAAGAACTCAGCTACTGCGCAGGTGTAGTGCGTCGCGCGCAATCGGATCACGGGTGAGCAGTCGCCGGGTGCAGCAATCACCACTGCACGACTCGACCCATCACGGCCGAGCGTCTCATGCACGAAATCTAGGACTTCGCGGCCACGCTCACCGATCATTCCAATCACAACGACATCAGCGGCTGTGTATTGAGTCATCATGCCAAGCAGCATGCTCTTGCCTACACCGCTACCCGCGATGAGACCTATTCGCTGCCCCTGGCCGATAGTCAGGAAGGAGTTAATAGCGCGCACGCCCACATCCAGCACCGAAGAGATCGGGGCACGCTCGAGTGGATTGCGACGCTCCGCACGCAGCGGCACGTAGACTTCGGGTTCGATCGCGGGACCTCCATCAAGCGGTTGTCCCAGACCATCCAGTACCCGGCCAAGAAGCGCATTGCCCACGCCGACACGGGCGGTGAGAGTCATCACCCGGACGCCAGCCCCAGGCAGCAGGCCCTGCACGGCTGCAAGCGGCATGAGCATGACTTCTTCGCCGTCGAAGCCGACGACCTCACAGACTACGCCGTCGCCCTGCTCTGCCATCACTTCGCAATAGGCGCCAAGCGGAGCTCGCACACCGCGCGCAGCCAGCAACATACCGGTGACACGAGTGAGCACCCCGCAGACAGTCGGCGGCGAAAGTTCCAGGTCTTGGATACGCCTCTGCAGCGTATCAATGATCCCTGAACTCAAGACGCAACCTCACGTCGAAGATCGGCTGCCAATCCAAGGACTCTCTCTCGAATCTCGCGTACCCGATTCTCAAACCGATCATCGATTACCTTGTCACCGCTGCTGGCAGTCACTCCACCGCTCGGCACGAGCGCATCGGGCACGAAGCGCAGAAATTCAGGCCGCCGCGAAGCCCGCTCAAGGACGGCAAGATCGTCGGGGTTCATGTGTACAGCAATGGCTGCATCCGCATCGTGTTCGCCGGCCGGCTTGATTGAGGCCGCTACGGCATCGAGATATCGGGCCAATCCGTCGCCTTCCAGTAGGGCTTGCCGCGCTAGTTCGCTGCCAATGTGCAGGCTGGCCTGAGCCAGCGGTACAATCAGTCGACGCTCGACCTCGCCCTGCATCTGTACGAGCGTACGCCCCGCAGCATCGAGGGCGACGATGGCCTGATCCAGTGCCGCTGCGAGCTCGGCTTTCGCTTGTGCACGACCGCGTTCCTCGGCTTCCGTGACGAGGCGCTGTATTTCCTCTGGCGTCGGCCCCGTTGCGGCGGAAACTGCCGGTTCAGCCGCTGCAGACGTTTGTCCACCGGCACCACCGGCGGCGTCATCAGCGGAGATGTGCGTAATCGTCGCAAGTTCCGGCAAGTCATCGCCCGCGGGCTGCTCATACTGCCTGGCAAGCTCGCGAAGCAGAAATCCCGCACGCTTTGCTGCGAAATGCCGTGCGGCAAAAGTGGCCTCAGCCGATGATTTGTCACGGCGGAATACCCCCGCCGGTTTGAATGGGGCAGCGGGCCGGACGCCGAGGCGAACGATTTCACTCACGGCGATTCCAACTTCATCAGACGTAGTCCGCACCGCGGCCGAGCATGATTTCGCCCGCATCCGACAGCTTGCGCGCTGTACGCAGGATCTGCTTGCGCGCCTCCTCGACTTCCGAGAGGCGCATCGGGCCCTTGGCTTCCATTTCCTCTACAAACATCTCGCGGGCGCGCTGCGACATATTTTCGAGGAACTTGCCCTTGAGCAACTCGTCGGATCCTTTTAGCGCAACCATCAGCAGCTCGGTCGGCACGTTACGCATGAGCGTCTGGATACTGCGGTTATCAGAGCCCTCGAGATTCTCGAAGGCGAACATGTTGTCCTGAATGCGCTGCGCCAGATCGGCATTCTGGGACGAAAGCTTGCGCATCATCGCCTGCTCAACATCCGTCTTGACGAAGTTCATGATCTTTGCCGCGGCCTTGACACCGCCAACGCTCGAGGACTTCAACGACGAGTTGGATGAGAACTGCTTGCGCATGATGGCCTCAAGCTCCTGCATGGCCGTCGGCTGAATGGTCTCCAGCGACGCCACTCTGGCAATCACCTCAGGTCGGAGAGTTTCGGGCAGGAATCGCAACACATCTGCAGCAACATCGTTATCTAGGAACGAAAGAACTATGGCGATGATCTGCGGGTGCTCGTGGATGATCATCTCCGATATCGATCGGGCATCCATCCACTGCAGCACTTCCAGACCGCGATTTGCGGACGCGGGCATGATTCGGCTGAGCACGCTGCTCGCCTTGTCCTCACCGATGGCGCTCTTCAGGATCGCTTCAAGGTAATCAACGCCACCACCGATATTGGTCTGCTTCTTAATTGTGCCGATGAATCCGTCAAGCACGGCACTGACTGCCTCCTGAGACAGATCCGCCACGGAAATCATGGCAGCACTCAGATGCTGAACTTCCTTGGGCGCGAGGTGCCGAATCACGCTGGCGGCCTCTTCCTCGCCGAGCAGCATCAGCATCACCGCTGCGCGCTGGGTGTTGGAGAGCGCCGCAACTTCCGCAGCAACCTGCTGCGGATCAGGGCCCTGTGACAATTCAGGCGCTAAATTGATTGCTTCAGCCATTTTCTAAGCCCGCCACTCAGCGAATATCCTTGGCGATAAGATTCTTCAAGACGAGAGCCACGCGCTTGGCATCCTGGGAAACCATCATGCGCACGACGGTGACCTTGTCATCATAGCTATTGGCAGTATCCAGCATCTCCGCCGAGATGGCCGTTTTCTTGCGCGGCTTGAGCCGCGCGCGCAGCTCTTCGAGCGTTTCACCCTCGCGCAATTCCACGTCACCCTCGGCAGGTTTATCACCTGCCGCTCCATCCTGGCCGCCCTCTGCATCACTGGCTGCGCCCGTGGCAGCGCCAGTGAGTTGGTCAACATTTACGCCGCTCTCCGCCAGCGAAGCGAGCATTTGCTCACGCGACATCTCGGGTTGCGGCACATACGTCAGTCGCTTCACCACCGGGCGCACAACGAGCAAGCCCAGCAATGCAATAGCGAGTGCAACACTGACGTATTTGGCTAGATCGATGTAACGCGACTGCTGCCAGAACGGAACCGGAGCCTCCACATGAGGCGGCTCGAAGCTGGTGCTAATGATATTGACCAGGTCGCCGCGTTCGGCGCTGAAGCCCACGGCACCCTGTACCAGGCTTGTGAGTCGCGTGATTTCGGCATCGGGCAGCGGCCGCCGAGTCGGAGCTGTCGCGGCCCCTGCCGCAGCGATCGCGTCATTGATGGCCACGCCCACGGTCAGACGACGCATGCGTGGCGCCGGATCGACGACGTACTTGACCGTGCGATCCATTTCATAATTGCGGCTCTGACTGCTGTCCTTGCCGCGAATGATGTTATCGGGAGTTGCGCCCGTCTGGCCTGCCGCCGGAGTGGGCAGGTTGGCCTCCGCCGTCGGAGCGGCCGCAGCAGGGGGCTCATTCGAGAGCGATCCCGGCACGCCGGTTGCGCGTGGCTCGGTTTTTTCGCTCTGCTTGAGCTGCTCGGAGCGAACCTTGGTGCCGGCGTTACCCGGATCGAAGTTCTCCATGGTCTGCTCGATCACGGAGAAGTCGAGATCAGCACTCACCTGTGCATGGACGTTCGCTGAGCCAAAGATCGGCGCGAGGATCTGGTTGATGCGATCGACGTAATCCGCCTCGACCTTCTGTCGCAGCTCCAGCTGCTTTGCGTTTAGGTCCTTGGCCCCCTGAGCCTCAGTCAAAAGCCGGCCAAACTGATCGACCACCGAAACGCTCGCCGGCGTCATGTACGGGATGCTTGAGGAAACCAGATGCACAATGGCCTGGACCTGCCCCTCGCTCAACGCGCGTCCGGCATAGGGGGTAACGATCACGGATGCTTTCGGATCGACGCGATCACTGATGAATGCACTTTGCCGCGGCAAGGCAAGGTGAACACGGGCATTCTGAATCGTGTTGATGCGACGAATGCTCTGCGCAAGCTCTTCTTCAACGGTTGCGTTGTAGCGCGCCTGCTCCATGAACTGGCTGGTTCCCAGTGGCATGGTTTCCTTTAGGACGGAGGAGCCCCCCGTTGATTCCTTGGGCAGACCTGCGGCCGCAAGCATGATGCGCGCTTCATGGAACTGATCCGCAGGCACCGTCAGGGAGCCGGTGGTCGAATCGAGGCGTACATTCACGCCGTTCTTCTGCAGCAACTGCTGCGCGGCTTCCTTGTCCGAATCAGCCATGTCAGGGTAAAGGGCGCGCGGCGCAGGCGTCGACATCGAGATATACGCCATCACGGCCAACAACAGGACGAGCGCAATCCCGACATAAGGCAACGTCTGGCGGACCACCGGTCGCTGCAACAGAGCGCGCACGGGTCCTGGCGCCGGGAGCGGCGCAAGCGCCTTGTCGGCGTTGATCACCGACCCCCGTGACGTGGTGACCGTGACCCCGTCCGCCGGATCCTCGGTGCCCAGTCTGCCTCGCAAAACATCAGCTTCTACAGCGGCCATGGCGTTACACCGTCATGCTCATAATTTCTTTGTACGCTTCGAGGATCTTGTTGCGCACCTGAACAGTGGCTTCAAAAGCAACAGAGGACTTTTGCATGGCAATAGCCACATCCGTCAGAGACACATCGTCTCCGCGCGCATAGGCAGTCTGCAGATCGCTCGACAGACTCTGCTGCTGGTTCACCGAATCGACCGCTGAGCGCATGGTGTCGAAGAAAGATGGCTGATGCACTGCCGGCGCTTGGGCACCTGGTGACAGCATCTGCGTTGACGGACCATGCAGCTTTCCAAGACCGGTGGTGGCCGCTGGATGCGCGGCTTCACGCATGGCCTGCAACTGATCGAGCGCCTGCTGCATGGCTACTGAGTGCAGTGTCATAGGCCGGCCTCCACCAATCCATAATTACGCAGACGCGCGAGCTTGTAGCGCAGCGTACGCTCGGACATACCGAGATGCGCCGCCGCCTGCGTCTTAGTCGGTGTGGCCCGGAGCGTCGCGAGGATGAGCTCGGCTTCCTGTATGGCGCGGTGCTCAGCCAGCGTAGTCTCAGGCTTCTCAGCGCTGGCCGATGGGGCCGACACCATGGAGACCTCACTGAGTAGCCTCGGGGAAACCGCCATATCGAGCCCAAGGTGAGCGGCCGACAGCGTCGGGCCATCGGCAACCACCATCGCGCGCTGGATCACGTTCTCCAGTTCGCGGACGTTGCCTGGCCAGTCATAGGCCTTCAGCGCCGCAATGGCACTGGTATCGAGCTGCATCTCGCCGGAGATGTAGCGATGCCGATGGAGCATCGCGCGCGCCAGCGGCACGATATCACCGGGTCTTTCGTGCAGCGGCTTGAGCTGCAGCGGGAAAATATTCAGACGGTAATAAAGATCTTCGCGGAATCGGCCTGCCGCAACCTCGGCTTTGAGGTCTCGATTCGTCGCTGCCAGTAGACGAAAGCGCGTCTTGATTGGACGCGTAGCGCCTAGCGGCGTGAATTCACGTTCCTGCAGCACTCGCAACAGCTTAGCCTGCACGGTCAACGGCAGCTCGCCCACCTCATCGAGGAACAACGTTCCGCCATCTGCCTGCTCGAAGAAGCCGGCAAAGCGCTGCGATGCGCCGGTGAAGGAGCCTTTTTCGTGGCCGAAGAGCAGGTCGTCGACCATGGACTCCGGCAGACAGGCGCAGTTAAAGGCAACGAAGTTGCCGCTGGCGCGCACCGAACGTCCGTGGATGAATCGCGCAAGGACCTCTTTGCCGGTCCCCGACGGACCCCCAATCAGCACTGTCACTTCCGTGCGTGCAACGCGTGCCCCGAGCGCCAGTAACTGCTCCGTAAAGGGGTCGCCAAAGACGACCACGTCATCGGCCGCAACGGGAGCTGCGGACGCGGACATCGCGGCGGAGACTGTTTCGGGCATTGCGGACACGGGCACACCAGTGATCAGAACCGAGTGCTGGTTAGCAACCCGCGTGCCAGAAGGGAAATTAACTAAGCGATACAGAGGGTTCCGCGCGCCCTCCGGCCACTCCCGACGCTACTGTCGAGATGCCGACAGTCCGTACTTGCGCAGCCGCTCGATGAATGTCGTGCGCGGCAGCCCCAGCAAGTCAGCCGAATGGGAAATATTGCCCAGGCTCTCGCGCAGCGAGGCGCGGATCCAGGCCTCCTCGTATTCGCAGAGCAACTTCTTCAGATCAACCGCGGTCACCCGATCGTTGGCGCCGGGCAGATTGGGAGAGGTCGAAAGCATGGAACGCCATTCAGCTGAAGCAGCGGGTTCGGCTGTCGGCTCGGGACTGGTGGCGGGCGGCTGTTCAGCCTCCTCCTCCGATGCGAGATTCCACATGTCCAGAACGGCGCGGTATTCCTCTGATCGCGACGGCGGCGAATCGGATCGTCGAGGCATCATGGAGGGGGGAATGTTGGAGAGCGACATCTCCTCCCCAGGCCATAGCACGGACAGTCGTTCGACAAAGTTGAGCAGTTCGCGGCAGTTTCCAGGCCAGCTATGACTCAGCATCCATTCGCGAAGATCCGGCGCAGCACGCACGGGTAAACGCCCGGCTCCAGCGCAGCCGCGGGCAAAGTGATCAAAGAGCAGAAGCACATCCTCTTCACGTTCGCGCAGTGGCGGCACTTGAAGCGGTATGACGTTCAGTCGGTAATACAAGTCAGCGCGGAATGCACCCTCGTTGACCGCGGTCTCGAGCTCCCGGTGTGTCGCAGCAACAATGCGGACGTTCACCGGTCTGGGTCGCTCATCACCCACGCGATCGACAACGCGCTCTTGAAGCACCCGGAGCAGTTTCACCTGCATCTCCAGGCGCATATCACCGATTTCGTCGAGGAACAGGGTGCCGGAATCGGCCATTTCAAATCGGCCGCGCCGGTCGCTGAGTGCGCCAGTGAATGATCCCTTGGTGTGGCCGAAGAGTTCGCTTTCGAGCAATTCATGCGGGATGGCCCCGCAGTTCACCGGAACAAAGGGACTGCGGCCGCGCACAGAAAGCCGGTGGATGGACTGCGCAACCAACTCCTTACCGGTACCGGACTCGCCCAATACGAGTACTGTGCTATCACTCTGCGCCACGCGACGGATCAGCATCCTCAGGGAACGCATCGCTCGGGATGCCCCGGCCAGCAATTCGAGGCCCTGCCCCGATTCGCTGTCAGTGGTCACCAGTTTTTCAGACATGCCGTACCACGTTAGAGCCACCCGGCGAGAGCGGCGAACCGATAGACCGGCCACCGGACTCTTTCCTGTCCGGGCCAAAACCCGGGCATTGTTTTTATGGTCTCGGGCGAAATAGTAAAAATTGCACCCGAGTCCTCCCCCGCCGATATTAACAAGGGATTTGCCGGAATCGGCCAACATTTGGGTCGAACTTAAGGGCTGGCTGGACCCAGCCAGACGGGGCGGCGTGGAGCGCGCCCCCGGGGCTCAGGAATGGATCAGGAACATCCGACGGCTGGCTTCAGCGGCCGTATTCGGGTTAATGACCATCCAAGCCTCGCGCACTTGGGAGAGCAAATCGGCGCAGTCGGCCAGCTCCTCGACAGCGGCGCGGGCACCGGCCCGGACCATGCGACGCATCAAATACTGATAAAAATCATTGAGATGCGTGGCAACAGAGCCGCCCTGGTCCATGTCCAAAGTCTCGCGCAGACCGGCCAGAATGGTCAGAGCGCGCGACACGCTGGAACTCACTGAACGAGCCTCCTGACGGCTGGCATGCTGCCCGGCCTGACGGATCGCATCAATGGCGCCGTCGTACATCATGACGACCAGATCGCGCTTATCAGAAGTCTCGAAGCGCGCATCAAGCTGTGTGGAACGGTAGGCTTTCAGTGCATAGGCGGACATGGTGGTGCTCCATACGCGGGTTCATTCCCGTGCACTGACTACAGTCGGAAGGAGCGCCCTTTTCTTGAGTCCCCTGCCGCCAGACGACCGGGATCGGTCCCAAATAAGGAAAGGCGGCGGGAGGTTGCCCTCCCGCCGCGACCCCCGACTGCAGGTCAGTCAGTCGCCGCTAGACAGCGGCGGCGACGCCGGCACCACTCGGTACCACCGCCGTCGCCTTCACGGCGCCAACATAACCTGCAGTCACGGCTCCAGCCGGAACGGCGCCGCGCGCGGAGAGCTCCGCCCACGCCTGACGTACCGACTCAAGAGTGCTCCTGGCTTCATTTAGCCAGGATGCGTCACGCCGCGTCTGCGCGCCGATAATCTTCGACGTCGCTACGTTATAGACGCGGAGCAGAGCACTGGCGACAGGCTCGCCATGCTCAAAGTCCAGTGTCTCTCTCAAGCCTGCAAGGATATTTAGCGCGCGCGAACACTGCTGCCCGCAACCACCGTACTCCTTGCGCTCCATCAAGACACTCGCCTGACCGATCGCATCAATCATGCCATCGTACAGGGCCACAACTAGATCAACCCCTCTGCCCCCTTGAGCCACCGATTGAACGCTGACTTCTTGGTAGGCTTTCAAAACAGAACGTGGTGCCATTTCTGTTCTCCTCATAAGTTCCCAAAGAAACTAAGCCCGTCAGAGCCCCACTCCCCGGCTATAAAGCCGGGGAGTGAGCCTTAGCACTATCAGCCACGCA
>CAYFPW010000025.1:0-12966 GCA_964345055.1 uncultured Steroidobacteraceae bacterium
TGTCGAGACCAGCCCCGATCAATATGAAGTCACCTGCAAGCAGGGCTTGGGCTATCTGCTGACCGTTGCTCAGGGCAAGGTCCCCGCCTCGGCCGCACTGTGCCTGGAAGTGAATGACAGCCCGATGCCTGCTGGCGGTGGCGGCGGCGGCATGGGTGGCGGCGGTGGCATGGGTGGCGGTGGAGACACTTATGTGCCTCCACGCTGCATCCTGCCGGGCAACGCCAACGATGCGCAGCGTCCGGCCATCGAAGCCTATCTGGCCAAGAGTGGCGCCACTTGCGAACTGGATCGCTGGCGCAGCATTGGACACAACGCGACCAACACGCTGCTCGAAGTGTCCTGCAAAAACGGTGGCGGCCATGTTCTGGCAGCCTCCAATCCGCTTTCGCCTGACAACGAGGTGCGCCCGGTGAACTGCCTGGGTCTGAGCTCGGGCAGCCCGGTGCAATGCTCCCTCAGCAACAACGAAGTGACTCTGGCAGCGGCTGAAAAGCTGTTCCTCGATGAGCGTGGCAAGGACTGCGAGAGCGTTACCGCACGCCGGTACATGACCTCAACCTCCAATGGCGACAACTTCTTCGAGCTCCTGTGCAGCAGTGGCAAGAGCTTCATCCTGCAGCAACAGGCCAAGGGCGAACTGGGCGGCACAGCCTCGTGCACGGATCCCAATGCGGCGCAGGTGGTGGCACAACTGGGTGGCTGCACACTGAAGCCCTGAGAGTCTTCAGGCGTCCGCCGGCCGAGGCATCGTTTGCATCACCCAGGGTTGGGATGCAACGATGCCCGGCATGAACATTCACGGCGCAGACAACCAAGTATTGATGAACATCAGCTCCATCGAGACCGATGGAGCCAGTTTGGTCATCCAAGGCCGAATCTTCGGCACGCTACCGCTCAGTGCCCGGCTGCATCCCGAGGAAGCGCGTGCCGCACTGGGACTAATGAGCTGGAAAACCCGACTGTTCCTTCTGACCCTGCTCTTCCGCCGCAAAAGATCCTGATTCAGCGGCGCAGTAACGCCGCTGAGGCGGCGACGTCAGAGTAGCGGCCCGTTGTCGCCGGGCAGCATGGCCCGGCGTACGAGCGGAATCGGCGGCCCGCCGTAGGACAGGAACTGGTCGTGGAATGACTTCCAGTAGGCGCGCGGCTCGGTACCCGGCTTACCAAGCTGCTGACGCGCAACCCAATCGTCGCGCAGCGTGCGGATCTCAAGCTTGCCGAGTGTGTAGTTCAGGTAGGCCGGGTCATAGGTACCGCGCGCAGCCTGCTGGCGTGCCGTTCCCGGATCTTTGAAGGCCACTTCGCGAAACAGTCGTTCGGACTCCGCTGTGGTCATACCCTCGGTATGCAAGCCGATGGACGAGAGCAACCGCACATCGCGCCACAACGCGTCGGTCAACTGTGCGATGGCCATTTCCGGATCGTCCCGTGCAAGGCCGGCGTCGCGCATCAGTTCCTCGGCATAGTGCGCCCAGCCCTCGGCATAGTCGTAACCCACATAAAGACGGGCGACCAGCGACTGCGCACGGTTGGAATGCAGAAACTGCAGGAAGTGGCCCGGCCAAACCTCATGCACGGAGGTGTTGCGCGTGAGTGCCACGCTGCTGATGTACTGCTGCTGCTCTCGCGCACTCCAGGAAGGATCCGGCGGCGAGATGTTGTACACATAGGCCACATTACGTTCATAGGGCCCGGGCACCACGATATAAGCTGAGTTCGAGCGGTTATAGGGCGGCGCCTCCTCGACCTGCGCCTGTTCATCGCTGGGAATACTCACCAGATCCTGCCGGCGTACGAAGTCACGCAGCTGATCGAGTTGCAGGCGCGCCAGCGCCACGGGCCCCTCTGCCGGCTTGTGCCCATCGGCTCGACTAACGCAGACCTTCAGACTCTCGCCCGGGGCGTAGCCCGCACAGACGGCTGCCAGCGCCGCAGTATTGCGCGCCGTATCCGTCTCACCTGCCGCCTTGATCTGCGCCACACTCATCGTGACTGCATCGGTCTCCCGCAGCATCGCCGCATACAGCTCCGAGCCGAGGGCAAATGCCTCATTGGCACCCGGGCGCTGCGCACTGAACCAGTCGCGCAGCTCACGCGCAGCACCGATGGCCAGCGCATTGGCGGCCTGCAACTCGCGCTGAGCCGCAGGGTCCTTGACCGAAACGAACACCTGCGGAACGTCATGCTCATAGAAATCCGCAAATCCGCCAAATGCCTTGACCGCATAGTCCACGAAGCTTCGCGGCAGCGGTGTCCGCAGGTTCGCCTTCACGGCGGCAGCAATCTCCGGCATTGCGCGCGCATAGCCAATATAGCCGCGCAGACGCTGCGGCAGCGGCGCGTAGTCACGCGACAGGTACACCTCGGGATCGATTTGATCCACATACCAGGCCGGATTGCGAAACGGCCACTCCGCCTGCTCCAGCCAGAACAGTTCGGCGCCGATTTCATGCAGCAGATACTCGCGCTCAAAGCGTTGCTCCGGCGGCAGCTGAGCAGAAGCAAAGGCGAGAATTTGTGCGCGCGAGCGCTTCAGGCGCTGGATCTCGGCGGCAATACCGGCAGCACTGAGGTCGGGCATTCGCCCGTCAAAATCATGACGTCCCTGCTGGACCGCGAACATGGGCTGGGCGCGGAAGCTGTCCTCAACGAAGTTGGTGACGAGCGCCGACCATGCCGCACTAGCAACGGTGGCGGAACCGGTATCGGCGGCCACCGAGGACTCGGGCGAACGAATACGCTGTGAGGAGGCGAGCAGTGTCGCAAGTAGCACCGACAGCGCCGCGAAACGGATCAAGGAACTGGTTTTCATGAGTCCGATACTAACCGGACGAAGCACGGGCGAGCGACTGGAACTGCGAGCCCTCTACCGCCCGCCCAGCCAGTCGTGATCCGGCAGTTGCACGAAGGCATGCCGCAGGGCTTCGCTCCAGCCGCTCGTGATGCTGCGGAAATACGCGTTTTCAGGCTCTATGCTGGCGTGACGGGCAACCCTCAACTCGTCGCGACGCACGATGATCAGATCCAGCGGCGGACCCACCGACAGATTCGAACGCATGGTCGAATCCATCGATACAAGCAGGCACTTCACCGCCTCGCCAATACTGGTGGATCGGCGTACCACACGATCGATGATGGGCTTGCCGTACTTGGATTCGCCAATCTGGAAGTAGGTCGTATCCCGCGTGGCCTCGATGAAATTACCGGCGGCATAGACGTTGAACAGCCGCGGTGGCTCACTGCCGATCTGGCCACCGAGAATCAGGGCTGGATTGAACTCCACCCCGAAGTTCTTGAGCGCCTCACCGTCGCGTGCTTGCACCGAACGTACGGCGGCACCCACCAGACACGCTGCCTCATACATATTGAGACAGTTGAAAAGGTGCGCACCCTCCTTGGCCATGATGGCATCGTGCAGCAGACTGATCACCGACTGGGCCACAGAGAGATTGCCGGCCACTTGAAGGACGAGCACGCGCTCACCCACACGTTCAAAAACAGTTGCCTTCCGAAAGATGTTGACCTGATCAACACCCGCATTGGTGCGGGAATCAGAGAGGAACACCATACCAGTGTCGAGCAGAACACCCACGCAATACGTCATGATTACCTACTGCTGCCCGGCCTGAATCTGTCTGGAACGCATGGATTCTACCGCAGTGTCAGAGGCTTCATGCACTGCAACGCGCACCTCGAGCTCCTCGCTTCCGCCACCGCGCCGCATACCGCGCACGGGGCAGGCATCGAGATAATCACGGCCCACGGCCAACCGCACCAGCGATGCGCCCGCGAGCGAACGCTGCGTCACATCGCAGCTGAGCCAGCGACCTTCAGCCTGCGACCAGAGATCCATCCATGCATGCATGGCGGGATTGGCATCCTCACTCAGCAGGTACCCACTGACATACCGCGCCGGAACGCCAGCGGAGCGACAGGCGGCGATGGCCACATGGGTCTGGTCCTGACAGACACCCTCTCCGCGCTCAATCACATCAACAGCGGAATCGGCAACCGTAGTACTGCCCGGACTGAACCGCACCGCCTCGGTGACACACTCCATCAGCCGCCGCGCGACGGTCTCGTCTACGACCGTGCCGTCGAAAACCCGACGCGTCAGCGCCTCGATGGCCGAGCAACTGCCCGTCAGCGGCGTCGGTGTCAGGAACACCAGCGGTGAGAGCCCCTGCTCCATGGGCAAGCGTCCATCGAAAGCGTCGTCGGTGTCGACCACACCTTCAACGCTGAGGACGACCTCGTCATGCGCACCTTCCAAGGTCAGCAGATGCGATTGGTTGCCGAAGGCGTCCAACTGCTCCACGGAGCGGCCGGGCGTACCCAGTCGCCACCACAGCGCACGCTGCGTCCCCTCTCGCCTGGGCGTCAGCTTCAGCATCTGGATGCTGTAGCTGGCCGGCGAGGTATAGCGATAGGCCGTTCGATGCTGGATCTGCAATCTCACGCGACCGCCTCCAAAGCGACCAGAAAGTCACTGCTGATGCGCCGATCGATGTTGCGCAAGCGCTCGACACAGTCGTCCAGAAATTCGCGCAGACGCCCGGAGGCGACGGATTCCGCCTGGCCGAATCGCAGCAGCGCGTTGAATTCGCCGGCACGGCGCTCCGTTTCGCGTGAGCGCTGGTTGGCCACAACCTGCAGGTTTGCATACAAGTCGTCCACGGAACGACGTAATGACCGCGGATCCGAATCACTGAGCACCAGCAGCTCCGCCACACGCTCGGGGACCACGGCATCACGATACAGCTTGCGATAATTCTCGAAGGCAGACATGGCCCGCAGCAGCACGCTCCATTGGTAAAAGCCGCCGGTGGCTGCGCCGCCGCTGGCGCTGGCGAGACGTGCTCCGAGGATGCGAGCCGTACCATCGCCACGCTCCAGTGACATACCCATGCGCATGAACGAGTAACCCTCATCCCGCATCATGGTGCTCATGAGCACGCCACGAAACAGCTGCGAGCGATGCTTGACCCAGTCAATGAACAACGCGAAGGCATCCGGTTCCTGTCGCTTCACGCTCAGTGAGCGCAGCTCAAGCCACGTCGCGTTCATCGTCTCCCACATCTCGGCGGTGATCGCACCGCGGACAGCACGCGCATTTTCGCGGGCCATCCGCAGGCAGCCGTAGATGCTGCCGGGACTCTGGCGGTCAAAGGCCAGAAACTGCCGCGGCCGCTCGGCATCCACATCGCCGAAGCGCTCGCGAAACTCCTGCAATAGTCCGAGCTCGTGCAGCGTATCCATCCATCCGGCCGCAATCGATTGCGACGACTGCGGCAGGAGCGATAAGCGGTACTGCACATCCAGCGCACGCGCAAGGGTTTCTGCGCGCTCCACATAGCGACCCAGCCAGTAGATATGATCGGCGGTACGGCTCAGCATGATGCGCTCAGGCCTCCAGTACCCAGGTGTCCTTGGTGCCCCCGCCCTGCGAGGAATTCACCACCAGCGATCCTTCCGGCAGCGCCACGCGGGTCAGGCCGCCGGGCACGATGCGCACCTCGCGACCTGAGAGCACGAAGGGCCGCAGATCGATGTGACGCGGCGCGAGCCCCTGCTGGACGAAGGTCGGACAGGCCGACAGCGCCAGCGTGGGCTGCGCAATGTAGCGCTCGGGGTGCGCAATGATCCGCGCGCGGAACTCTTCAATCTGCGCTTTACTCGACGCCGGTCCGATGAGCATCCCGTAACCGCCCGCACCGTGCACTTCCTTGACGACCAGATCCTTGAGGTTCGCCAGCACATAGTCGCGATCGGCGTTGCGGCGCAGGATCCAGGTTGGCACGTTGTTCAGAATCGGTCGCTCAGTGAGGTAGAACTCAATCATCTCTGGCACATAGGGATAGATGGATTTGTCGTCGGCGATGCCGGTGCCAACGGCATTGGTGATGTTGACGTGACCCGCCCGATACGCGGTCAGCAGTCCAGGCACACCCAGCGCTGAATCAGCGCGGAATGCCAGCGGATCAAGAAAGTCATCATCAATGCGTCGATAGATCACATCCACGCGCTGCGGGCCGCGGGTGGTGCGCATGTAGACATAGTCGTCACGCACAAACAGGTCCTGCCCTTCCACCAGCTCGATGCCCATCTGCTGCGCCAGAAAGGCGTGCTCGAAATAAGCACTGTTGAATCGACCCGGCGTCAGCAGCACTACCGTGGGATCGTTGATGCCATCAGGCGCAACGCTGCGCAGGTTATCCAGCAGCAGTTCGGGGTAATGCTCCACCGGTGCCACCGAGTACATCGAGAACAGATCCGGGAACAACCGCATCATCATGCGCCGGTCTTCGAGCATGTAAGAGACACCGGAGGGCACGCGCAGATTGTCTTCGAGAACGTAAAACTCACCGGCACCTGCACGCACGATGTCGATACCGGCGATATGCGTGTAGGTATTTCCGGGGACGCGCACGCCCTGCATCTCGGGGCGAAACTGCGCATTGGTCAGAATCACATCGGCCGGCACGATCCCTTCGGCCAGGATGCGCTGCGCTCCGTAGACATCTCCGATGAAGGCATTCAACGCCCGCACCCGCTGCTCCAGACCCCGAGCGAGCAGGTCCCATTCCGCCGCCGTCAGGACGCGCGGAACGATGTCGAACGGAATCAGCCTTTCGGTACCCTGCTCCTCGCCATAGACCGCGAAGGTGATACCCAGTCGGTGAAACAGTGCATCGGCTTCGCCGCGCTTCTGCTCAAGCCATCCGGCCGGCCGACTCTGCAGCCAATCGGCAAAGGCAGCGTAGTGCGGGCGCACCGTCTGCTCCGCCGTGTACATCTCGTTGTAGAAATTGGTGCGCAAGATGCCACTGCGATGCAGCCCGCGTGCCAATTTGGCCCATCAGTGCAATCAGCGACTTGGCAGCGGCTCAGCGCTCACCCGCCCTATCCCGATGCAGACTTTGCAGCGCGTGCACCAGTCAGGCGCACAGCGGTCCATTCGCCAGGATCAGATCTGCAACCGGCATTCCGCCGATCAGATGCTCCTGGATGATGCGCTCCAGATTCTGCGGGTTGCAGTCCCGGTACCAGGTCCCTTCCGGGTAAACCACGGCAATCGGTCCACTGAGGCAGACACGTAGACAGTCGGCGCGCGTACGCAGTACCCCACCGTCACGATCCGCGAGCCGCAGTTCGCGCAGCCGGCGCTTGAGAAATTCCCAGGACGCCTCGGCTGCAGCGGCATCGGCGCACTTGCCCTTGATGCAGAGGAAGATGTGCCGCTGACTGCGCCCCAGGTGCAGGCCGTCTACGGCAGCGGCGAGCACGTCGCTTTGATCGGTGGGCATGGCGCGATGATACCCCCGGCTGCGCAGCGCTGTCGGTTACTGATCGACGAAGGCGCGCTCGAAGACGTAATCGCCGAACTCGCCGACGCCGGGCGACACCTTGAAGCCGCGAGCGTCCAGCATGCGGCGCGTAGCGGCCAGCATTTCCGGACTGCCGCAGATCATGGCGCGGTCGATGGCCGGATCGAGCTCCGGTATCGCCAGATCGCGGGCCACCTGTCCGGACTCGAGCAGCGTCGGGATGCGCCCCTGCGTGCGGAACGGCTCGCGTGTGACTGCCGGGTAGTCCACGAGCTGCGCACGCGCCATTTCACCGAGGAACTCATGTTCGTAGAGCTCTTGAACCACGCGGGTGCCATACGCCAGATCGTCGACCAGACGCACCCCGCGCATCAGGATCACCTGCTCAAAGCGCTCGTAGGTTTCCGGGTCGCGGATGATGCTGACGAAGGGTGCAATGCCTGTACCGGTGGCCAGCAGATACAGCCGCCGTCCGGGATTGAGATCTCGAATCACCAGCGTGCCAGTGGGCTTGGCGCTGATCAGGACCGGATCACCCTCGCGGATCTGCTGCAGGTGCGGCGTGAAGCGTCCGTCCGGCACCTTGATGCTGTAGAACTCAAGCTGCTCCTCGTGATTGGCACTGGCGATACTGTATGCCCGCGCAACGCGCTTGCCATCGATCTCCAGGCCCACCATCACGAAGTGACCATTCTCGAAGCGCAGTCCCGCATCACGGGTGGTGGCGAAGCTGAACAGACGGTCGTTCCAGTGGTGCACGCGAGTGACGTGCTCGACATTGTAGGTAGCCATGCTTCCGGCCCGGTACGCGGTAGATAGTTCGCATTATCAATGATTGAGGCACCCTACGGCAGCACCGCGCCTGCATATGGTTTTGGTCGCGCGGTTATGAGCGCGGCGGCAGCAGCTTCTGCAGTTGCGCCCGCAGTTCGGCCTGCGTCACCGCACCCGAACGGGTCCAGCGCACCTGCCCTCGGGCGTCAACCAGCACGCTGAACGGCAGCCCGAGACTGCGATTCCCCAGCTGCGCAGTCCAGGCGAATACCGCATCCGGCTGACCTACCAGTAGCGGGTACTGCACTTTCAACTTCTCGAGGAAGGCACGAACCTCGGCCGGTCCGTCGGCAGCAATGCCGATTACCGCGGCCTGACGGTGATCCAGACTGGCATCCAGGCGGTCCAGATCGGGCATCTCCTTCAAGCAGGGCCCGCACCAGGTGGCCCAAAAGTTCAGCAGCACAACCCGGCCGCGGTAAGCATCGAGGCTCGCCGCAGCTCCCGCAGGCGTGACCAGCCGTGGCACATCTCGCTGCAGCACATCGCCCGCACCGGCAGCCCCCACTCGGGCCAGTGGCGTCAGCGCTAGAATCAGCGACAACCATACCGTTCTCGTGCTCGTGCTCATGCTCGCGCTCATGCGTCACCTTACCCGCCAGGCCGACGATATCGACGGCTGTGGGCATTATGAGGCCATCCCTGATCGACGCCGCTTGCGGATCGCGCATACTGCCGCCCATGTGGCAGGCACTCTTCCGGCTCCCCGCGACCGTCTGGCTGCTTGGGCTGGTGAGCCTGTGCAATGACACCGCCAGCGAACTGATCTATCCGTTGGTACCGCTTTATCTGGCCTCGGTGCTCATGGCCACGCCCCGCGCACTGGGCATCATCGAAGGCATTGCTGAGGCCACCGGAAGCCTGCTCAAGCTGGTCAGCGGCTCACTGACGGATCGCACCGGCACTGCCAAGCCCTGGCTATTGACCGGCTACGGACTGGCGGCCATAGGGCGGCCGCTGATTGCCCTTGCCACGAGCTGGCCCCTGGTGGCGGTGCTGCGTTTTGCAGACCGGCTTGGCAAGGGTCTGCGCAGCGCTCCACGGGATGCGATGCTGGCGCGCGCGGCGCCACCTGAGCGGCGCGGTCTTGCGTTCGGCCTGCACCGGGCGATGGACAACGCCGGGGCCGTCATCGGGCCTCTGCTGGCCGCCTGGCTGCTAGCGGCACACGTACCACTGCAACGCGTCTTCATCTGGGCACTGCTCCCCGGCGTACTGACCATTGCCCTGACACTGGCCATCCGCGAACCGGTTACCACACCCACAGATTCGCCACCGGCCATCGACTGGACCCTGCGCGGAATGCCCGGCCCATTCAAACGCTATCTCGCCACGCTCGCGCTGTTCACGATCGGCAATGCGTCCAACATGTTCCTGCTGCTGCGCGCACACGACCTTGGACTCAGCACAGCGGAGGTGCCGCTAGCCTGGGCACTGGTGTCTTTGGTGGCCATGGCTTTCTCCACACCGCTCTCCGCGCTGACAGATCGCATTGGACGCATCCGTATGATCATCGCGGGCTGGACGATTTATGGGCTGTTCTATCTACTGCTGGGTTTCGACAGTGACTCGCCGCAGCTCCTGTGGCCGCTCTTTGCCGGTTACGGGCTCTATCTGGCCGCCACTGAGGGCGCCGAGAAATCACTGGTCGCAGACCTCGCACCCGCCGGACAACTTGGCACGGCCTATGGCTGGTTCAACCTGATCAGCGGGCTGCTACTGCTACCGGCATCGATCCTCTTCGGTGGGCTTTGGCAGAGTGTGGGACCGGGCATTGCCTGCGGCTTCTCCGCCACCTGCGCACTGGGCGCAGCGCTGCTGCTGGCAACGTGGGTCGGCCACTCTCGCAACGCCCCACGCCCCGCTGGAGACCACTCCCAGCGGGCATTAAACTGATACCCATGCTGATCAACTGCGTTGCGTATCAGGATGGCAGGAGGCTCGATAGCGTCCGGCCCGAAGACATCCATCTGTACAGGGATCGCCCGGGGTGTTTCGTCTGGGTTGCGCTGCGCGATGCCGATGTGCCGCTGCTGCAGCAGATGCAACAGCGGTTCGACCTGCATCCGCTGGCCGTGGAGGATGCCTGCCATGGTCATCAGCGACCCAAGACCGAGGAGTTCGGTGACTCGCTCTTCGTCGTCTTGCACATGCTGGAACTCGACGGTGACGAGCTGCGCGCCGGCGAAGTGAATATTTTCGCCGGTCCGGGCTATGTACTTTCGGTGCGCAGTGGCGTGGAAAAAGGCTTTCAGGACGTACGCGCCCGCTGCGAGCACGAGCCGCCCCTGCTGAGCCATGGCCCGGCCTACGTTTTGTACGCACTGATGGATGCGGTCGTCGATCGCTACTTCCCGGTGCTCGATCACATCGAGAACCGGCTGGAGGATGTTGAGCAGCGCATCTTTGCAACCGATGGATCGGCCCGCGCCAACATCGAAGCGCTGTACTCGCTCAAGCAGCAGTTGATGACGGTGAAACATGCCGTGACACCGCTCCTGGAAGCCAGCGGCAACCTCGCAGGCGCCCGCTCACCCGCCCTGCTGTCCGGCATGCGCGAATACTTCCGCGACATCTACGATCATCTGCAGCGACTGAATCTGACCATCGATTCGATGCGCGAGACCATCAATACCGCGATCTCGGTAAACCTGTCGATGATCACGCTGCAAGAGAGCGAGACCATGAAACAGCTGGCTGCCTATGCCGCGCTGCTCGCGGTCCCGACACTGATCGTGGGTATCTATGGCATGAACTTCGAATTCATGCCGGAACTCAAGTGGCGCTATGGCTACGAAATCGTGCTGGCCGGAATGGCCCTGATCGACGGGCTGCTCTTCTATCGATTCCGCAAAGCCAACTGGCTCTGAGATCAGCACTGCCCCTCGTCTCTCCGAGGGGCAGTGCCGCTTTAACGTGAGTGAACCTGGCGCCGCTTAGGGCGCACCGCCACCCATTCCGCCCTGGCCGCCGCCCATACCGCCTTGGCCGCCGGCTTGACCGCCGTCGCCGCCGCCCATGCCGCCGCCCATGCCATCAGAGCCGGGTGGCGGACCCTGGAAGTTGGTGCTGCGGCAATAGGTGTTGGTGACCACCTGGCCATTGGTGGTGAACGACTGCTCGGTGAAGTCCCAGCAATTCGCCTGACTGGCCGCCTTGTACTTGAAGGTATAGGTCTTACCCTGCCAGTCGTAGGTCATCGTGCGCGTGCCATCGTTGGCCTGCACCAGCTTGAGGTTCTGCACGCCACCACTGGGCTTGCGGCCCGTGACCTTGCGCGCGCCGGTGCCCTGCACCGTCATGCCCGTGACATGCGCGGCCAGGCTGAGGTCGAAGTTACCGTCCAGGCACTGGATGATGTACGGCGGACCCACTGAGGTGTGATAGCGCCAGCCATACAGGCTGTCGGCCTGACCGTTGCACACGTCGAGCTTGCCCTTGGCAATGGCCGAACCATCCGGATTGGTGTCGCGATAGATCGGGTAGCCGTCGAAGGCCCAGCCGATGATCGCAGCCGGATCGGCTTTGTTCTTCATCTTCTCGATCATGCAGTTCGGCGATACGTGGTAGTGATAGTCATCGCCACGCCCGGAATGCCCGCCGCAGATATCGAGCTCGCCGGTCTTGAAGGTGTCTCCCTTCTCGTAATACTGATCGAGCGCGTTGGTGCCCTGCGAGGTGTAGTCATAGATTGGCACGCCGTTGACCGCGATACCCAGCGCCGCATCGATGCTGATGGGGCTCTTGTTGCGGCTCGGCGAGAGCGTCACCGGCGAGGTGTAACCCGGGGCCGGGATCGGCACCTGATCGTTGGTGCCGGTGATGCCGGTCATCAGCGGATGATCCGGATAGGTGTCGCCGCCAACACGGGCGAACTTGTCGTCGCAGGTGACAGTGACCTTGTCGCCAAAGCCCGAATCAACGACCGACTTCTTGACCGACGCGCAACGAGCTGCCGGCGTGATCGTGCCAGCGCCCTCGACCTTCTGCGCCCAAACAGGCAGCGCAGTGACCGCCAGCGCACCGGCGATTGCCGCCAGTCCGGCCCGGCGCACGGAATCCGATGAAAGATACTTATGCATTGCAATAACCCCCGCAATTCATTCCAGGACCGATGAATTCGGCCCCAGCCGCAAAGGATTCAATGCGGCGCGGGGCTATTTATGACATCTGCGTCATCTGGGATGGGCGGGGCCGCAGCCCCGCCCCCAGATTCGGACCGATCAGCCCCAGATTTCGGCGTCGGTCGGCACCTTTTTGTGCGTGATGACCTTGCCGATGCGCGACACGTTCATCAGGTGCTTGTAGTCGAGGTTTTCTGAGATCGAGTTACCGCCCCACGAGCCGCAGCCCAGTGTGGTGGTCGGCGCGAAGCCGTTGGTAAGCGAACCACCCGCGGTCAGCGAGCTAGGCTGGTTGACGACCAGACGACTGATGGGCAGCTGCACACCCGCCAGGCGGATGTTGTCCTCGTTGTTCGAATGCACGGCGGCCGAGTGACCGGCGCCTTCGACCAGCAGATTTGCCTTGGCATGGTTCACGGCATCCTGGAAGGTCTTGTACGGCAGGATCGCAACCACCGGGCAGAGCTTTTCCTTGGCCAGGATGTCGACGGTACCCGAGCCCTTGGACGGAACCAGAATGATGCGCGTGCTCGCCGGCACGTCGATACCAGCCAGCGCACCGATTTCACGGGCCGACTTGCCGACGACATCCTTGTTCAGGTAGCCGCCGACGAACACCACTTCGCGCAGCTTCTGCACCAGCTTCTCATCGTCCGTGAACCAGACTTTGCCGGTGT